>CANFUB010000079.1 GCA_947450015.1 Bacteroidota bacterium
CGAATCACCATTTGTAATTGAGTTTTCTTTAACCATATTTTCTGAGCTTTTACAAGTTCGTCAAATGGAGGAATATTACCATCATTCAATGCAGATGATTTTTTGAATTTATTATATTGTATATCGTATTTGAATTTATTATTTGGTTTCATTGGGATAAATGTTTTGAAGTTTTTTAATGGTTCTAAATGTTTTTACACGGGCATTGGTTTCCGTACAATTAAGTATGGTGGCCATTTCTAAATAACTTAGGTCATCGAAAAAACGCAATTGGATTAATTGAATTTCTTCTTTATTCAATTGCATTAGGGAATCCGTTAATAGGGCTTGACCCTCTCTAGTATCAATTTCTAACCCACTCTCTTCCTTTAACTTTTCAATACCATTGTCTTCCAAATTGATAAATAATCTTTTGTTTTTTTGTCGATAGAAATCTGCAATTTCATTAAAAGCGATACGAAATAGCCAGGCAGAAAAACCTTGACCTGTGGCATTGTACTTCCCTATATTACTCATCGCTTTCAGAAAAATTTGTGAAACAATATCTTTTGTATCATCATCTGATGCAATACGATTGCTTACAAATTTAAAAACGGATTTATAATTGGCTTTGTACAAAGGCTCGAAGTAAAAAATATCTTTTTTACTATTGGCGATTTGCTGTGCTTCCTCCATTGTTAGGTGACTATTGATGCTAATCATTACTAATATAACGCGCGTTTATTAACTTCGTTACAAAAAGAACCACAATAAGAAATAATACACTGCTTATAGTATCGGTAAGGCAGTTGATTTAAGCTTTATATTTTATGCTTTTGATGTTTGCCAAGCTAAATAAGCCATTAAACCAATGCCTGTTTCAATGGCATCGGCATCGATATCGAAAGTATTGGTATGCACTGGACTGGTAATACCTTTGGCTTCATTGCGTGTGCCTAATCTGTAAAAGCAGGCTGGCACTTCTTGACTGTAGTATGCAAAATCTTCGGCAGCCATCCATATGTCTAACTCTTCTACATGACTTGTTCCCATATAATTATTGGCAGCATCTATAGCAGTGCTTGTTAATGACACATCATTTTTTAAATATGGATAGCCTTTTTCGATTCGTACTTCGGCTGTTGCACCATAAGCGGCAGCCGTATGTTCGCAAATTTCCTTAATATGTTGATGTGCTTTAGCTCTCCATGCTTCATCTAAGGTTCTTAGCGTACCTTCAATTTTCACACTGTTCGGAATAACATTGGTAGCGCCTCCATCTGAATTGATTTTTCCAAATGATAAAACCGTTGGAATAATGGGGCTTGCTTTTCTGCTAACCAATTGTTGCAAAGCCACGATTACTTGGGCAGTTACAGCTACTGAATCGATACCTAAATGCGGCATAGCACCATGTCCGCCTTTACCGTGAATGGTGATATACAACTCATCTGTACTCGCCATGTAAAGTCCTTTTCTAAAACCTACATTGCCTGTATTGATAAAAGGCATTACATGTTGACCAATGATAGCATCCACTTTAGGATTGTCGAGTATGCCTTCTTTGATTAGCAGGCTTGCGCCACCGGGCAATTTCTCCTCACCAGGTTGAAAAACCAATTTAATATTGCCTTCGATTTGATCCTTTATACTAACCAATATTTTAGCGGCACCTAATAAACAAGCGGCATGCACATCATGACCACAGGCATGCATGACACCTTCATTTTTAGAAATGTAGGCATGGTTGCCTTTTTCGGTAATTGGTAAAGCATCCAAATCAGCTCTTAAAGCGATGGTTTTAGTGCCCTTCCCATTTCCATTTATCATGGCCCAAACACCCGTATTGGCAATTCTTTGCGGATTTAAGCCCAAGTCTTTTAAATAGTTTTCTACCATAAGTGAGGTATTATACTCTTCAAAGGACAGTTCGGGGTTAGCGTGTATTTGCTCGCGTATAGCGATAATTTCGGACTTAAATTGCTGTGCTAGCTGTTGTATTTGCTCTTTCATACTTTCGCCCATTTGGCTTAATATTTGATGGATTGCTTAAAATTCCTCAAATTTGCACTTTTATATGAAAGCAATCAAGTATTTATCTGTTTTATTTTTTCTTAGCGTGGTATTCTATTCTTGCAAGCCCCAAGATCAACAAAAACATTCGCTTGATCCGAATACAAAAGCCTATATTGATGTTAAAAATGGATCGAAGTATACATTTACACAACCGGGTGATACGAACTTGGTATATGTATATACGGCATCTAATTATAATAACAGTCAAAGTAATCCAGACATAGAAAACAGTGAAATTTTAAGTTACGATCTTAATTCCCCTGGTAAACCAAAAATCACTATTCGTGCAGAATCTGGCGGCACACAATTCAGAGATAGAATTGCAGTTGTAACGAATCGCAACGATTCTAATTTTGTAGGTCCTATTATTTTTAATTTGGATGGCTCTTTTTCTACCATTAACAATTCAGGTGATACTGTTTTTACATATCAAACCTATACTATCAATGGCAAAGTGTTTAATGATGTAGTGCGTGTTAAGTTATTCAATACAGAAATGTACAGAGAAGTATTTTTTGCTAAAAATATTGGTTTAATAGCGCGAAAAGAGCGCAATGGCACCTTGTATTATGCTAAGAGTTATAGCGTAATAAAATAATGATAACTTATTGATTTGAATTTTGAAGGGCATTGGCCTCAATAATTAATTTATTAATACTGATTGGTACTACCCCATTTTCTTCACAAACTAAACCACCCGCTAGGTTGGCCAATTGCGCGCATACAGACATGTCTGCACCACTTGCTAGGCACAAAGAAGCAACACTGATTACTGAATCGCCAGCGCCACTTACATCTGCAATATTGCGAATATGCGCAGGAATGAAATTGTAATCTTGATGATCTGTAATTAAAACCCCGTCCTCGCTCAAAGTTACCATGGTGTAAGTATTATTTAATACAGCGTGTAAATCGTTAACAGCTTCTTTTAAATTCGCTCTGTCTTTTAAATTTTTATCGCTGTTAAGTCCCTCTTTGATTTCCTTTAAATTGGGCTTAAACAATGTAACGTTTTTATACGCTAAAAAGTTGTTATGCTTAGGATCTACAGTAATTGGTTTACCAGCTTCTTTTGCCAAAGAAATAAACAGCGGAATATTGATTGCTGTTAAAACGCCTTTGTTGTAGTCTTCTAAAATAACAACATCACAATCAGAAAGTACTTTTTTGTACAAGGTTATGATGGCCGATTCGTCGGCACTGTTCAAATCGCTTGTTATTTCGTTATCAATTCTCAACAACTGATGTTTATTGCCAAGCACTCTTGTTTTTGTGGTTGTTTTGCGTTCGTTCGATTTGAATATACCTTCGGTTGAAAGATTTTGTGCTTTCAGAATCGTCAGCAATTCCTCGCCCTCTGTATCATTTCCAATCACAGAACATAAAATTGGTATGGCATTTAATGCTGCTATGTTAAGTGCTACATTAGCCGCACCGCCAAGTCTACTTTCCTTTTTCTCAATATTAACAACTGGCACTGGTGCCTCTGGCGAAATGCGTTCTACTTTGCCGATGATGTAGGCATCAACCATTACATCACCTACTATTAGCACTTTTTTACCGCTAAAGGATTCGATTAATTGTTGCATGGTCATAGGCTTTTACTTAACTTAATTTTGCCAAGGCTTCTTTAATTCTATTCATTGCAATGGTTAAATTTTCCTCGCTTGTGGCGTAAGAAAACCTTATGCAATTATCATTTCCGAAGGCACTACCAGCAACTGTTACCACATATACATCATTTAATAAATACATGCATAAATCTTGTGAGTTTGCAATGGTTAAACCTTCTTTTGTTTTTTTACCATAATAGCTGCTAACATCTGGAAATAGATAAAATGCGCCATCTGGATTATTGAGTTTTAAACCTGTAATATCTTTTAAAATATTTAGGCAAACATTTCTTCTTTTTAAGAACGCATCCACCATGTCGTGGGTTGGTTTTAAATCACCTAATAAAGCGGCAATGGCTGCTCTTTGTGCGATTGAGTTAGTACCACTGGTAAATTGACTTTGCAATTTTTCACATGCATATGCAATTTCTTTTGATGCGCCAATATAACCAATTCTCCAACCAGTCATAGAGAATGCTTTTGAAACACCATTTACAGTTACTGTTCTGTCGTACAAGGTACCAAATGTTGCAATGCTGGTATGTTTACCTACAAAATTAATATGCTCATAAATTTCATCACTTATGATATAGACATGTGGGTATTTTTCGAATACATCTGCTAAAGCCTTTAATTCATCATGTGTATATACACTGCCACTTGGGTTATTCGGACTGCTGAACATAAACAATTTTGTTTTATCAGTTATCGCGGCTTCCAATTGTGCGGGGGTTATTTTATAATCGTGTTCTACATCTGTTGGCAGGTATACTGTTTTACCTTCTGCTAAATGCACCATGTCTGCATAGCTCACCCAAAAAGGCTGAGGAATGATTACTTCATCGCCTTCGTTTACTAGAGAAAGTACAGCATTCATAATTGAATTTTTTGCACCAGTGCTTACGACAATTTGATCAATGTTGTAATCTAAATTATTATCGCGTTTAAATTTTACTTTTATCGCTTCTCTTAATTCGGGAATACCTGCTACCGGTGTATAAAAAGTATAATTATTATGAATGGCTTCTATTGCTGCTTCTTTGATGTGTTGAGGTGTGAAAAAATCGGGCTCACCAAAACTCAAACTTATTACATCTTTACCTTCTGCTTTTAATTGCCTACCAAGTTTTGCCATGGCAATTGTTTCAGATTCTGAGATTAAACTTAATCTGTCTGCAATCACTTTTCTGTCTTTTTGTATTGTCAAAATTTTGAAATAAAGTGCAAACGTACTCTAAAATCGCAAATAGATAAAAATTATTCCGATTAAATACCCCAATCTGAATGTTTTTCTATACACCTTTCAAAGCATATTGGATTTTATTCATGCATTTTAGAAAAAAGAATTTTTATAGCCCTTCAAAATTATTATTTTTGAGCCTTATTTGAAAAAGAATGTCTGTTGAAAATATCCTATACCAATTACTTTTGGAGCATGATTGTGTGATACTTCCAAATTTTGGTGGATTTATCGTGAGAGAGAGTCCATGTAATTATAACACTGCAAAAGAAATTATTAAGCCTTATAGTAAATCTATTTTTTTTAACCAACACTTAATTGAAAATGATGGCTTGTTGATTAATTCCATAGCAAGACTTAAAAATATACCCTATGATGTTGCAACTACTGAAGTTGAAACTTGGGTTAAAAAATTGGCCAATCAATTAGATAGTGAAGGTAGTTTGGGACTATTAAAAATTGGCACCTTTACAAAAGGTACTGAGGGCAACAAATGGTTTGCAGCAGATAGCCATCTTAATCTTTCTCTACAAACCTATGGCTTGCGCCCAGTAAAAGCGTCTATCATTAACAACCAAATAATAGAAGCTGAAACTCCTGCCATTGAAATAAAACCATTGGCAGATAATAAACCAATAGAAACCTTTACCATTCAACGCACCAATTGGAAGGCATGGTTAGCAGCAGCATCAATTGCAATTGTTGCACACATTGGTTATTTAAGTATTGAAAGTCTTCAAAATAAAAATAGCAACCACGCTTCTGTAATGCCGATGCCAACTGTTTCAAATACAGTAGAAGCTGAAGCAATGCCAATACAACAAGATACATTTACAAATTCAACTGAAGTTGCTATGCCAGAAGCTAGTGCACCTGAAGTGGAGGTTCCAACTACCACAGTTATTGAAACTACCCCTATTGAAACCATTGCACCACAAGAAATTTCAACAACACCAATAACTGAAACAACAGTAATTGAATCTGAACCAATCCAAGTTAATTCTTTAACCAATGTGATTGGTCGCTACAAACTTGAGGTGAATGCTTTGAACCATGTTAAAGATTTGGCTAAAAAAGGCATCAGTGGAACAATTGAAAAAAATACAGAAGGTCTTTATGAAGTTAGAGTACCAAGTGAAAATTAAAAGTAAACCCCTAAAATAAAACAACAAATTACTACGTTATAAAATAAACATGCTTTTATCAATCCTATTACAAATTCCAAACGCTGTTGATTCAGCGAATGCAGCACAGTCGGCTGCAGCTACTGCACAAATCCCTGATAACTTATGGTCGCTTGCCGTTAAAGGTGGTGTGGTAATGATTCCAATTGGTTTAATGTTTGTATTCTCATTATACCTTGCAATCGAAAGATATTTAACTATTAGAAACGCTGCTAAAATTGAGGCTGCTTTTATGTCGAACATTAAAGATATGGTTTTAAACGACAATATTCTTGGTGCAAAAACATTGTGCCAAAGAACGAATACACCAATAGCACGTATGATAGAAAAAGGTTTATCTCGTATTGGTAAACCGATTCAAGACATTGATTCTTCAATTGAAAATGTTGGTAGAATGGAGATTTATAAAATCGAAAAAAATGTAGGTTTTCTTGCGACCATTGCTGGTTTAGCGCCTATGTTTGGTTTCTTAGGAACCATTTTCGGGGTTATTCAAATGTTTTATAAAATCTCTTTAGCAAACAGCATTCAAATTGATATTATTTCTGGTGGTTTATATGTGAAGATGGTATCGAGTGCCGCAGGTTTATTATTGGGTATTTTCGCTTTTGCTAGCTACCATTACTTAATGTTAAAAATCGATAGGGTTGCCAATAAAATGGAAGCTTACAAATTAGAGTTCATCGATATCTTACAACAACCTGCTTAATTAAAAAAGAATGGCTATCAGAAAAAGAAATAGAATTACATCGGAGTTCAGTTTATCTGCCATGACCGATATTATTTTCATGTTATTGATATTTTTTATCTTGACTTCTACTGTTTCTCCTGAACCAATATTAAAGATTGTTTTGCCAAAAGGGGTTCAATCTGATCACTTAGCTGTAGAGCCTATCATCATTTCTTTGAATGCCCAAGGTGAATACGCGGTGAACAATAATAAAGTAACAATAGAAAGTTTACCTTTTGAACTTGAATCGGTATTAAAGAAAAACCTAACTGCACCCGTTAGTATTCATGCCGATAAATCTGTTATGTATGAGAAGGTAATGGAATTGGTAAGTATTGCGAATAAAAAAGGTGCAAAAGTGGTTTTAGCTTTAGATAAAGAACCAAGTAAATAACCAACTTATGAACCAATTAACCGAAGAGATTGAAGTAAAAAACAAACGCATTTCTGGCGTTAGTACGACTGTTGTTACAGGACTCATCGTCCTCTTTCTTTTCTTAATGCAATTTACAATCGAGCCACCAAAACCAGAAGAAGAAGGTGGAGGCGTTGCAGTAAGTTTAGGCCAACCTGATGCAGGCGGTCCCGAATCAGTGCCTGTTGAAGCCTATCAACCACCGGTAGAACCTACTTTTCAACCTAGAGAGCAAGCACAGGAACAAACCATTGATCCCGATGCTGTAGCCGTTCCTAAAACGCCTAAGGAAGTTAAAAATGATGTAAAAACACCAACACCACCAGTTGAAGACGATATGTTAAAAAAGATGCTTGAAAGCAAAAGAAATAACACTAACCGTCCTTCTAACAGTGGCAGTGGCACTAATCCTGGCGCTCAAGGTGCACAAAATGGCATCCCTGGTGGCGACCCAAATGGCAGAGGCACTGGTCCTGGTAGTGGCACTGGTCCAAGCTCAGGTATTGGCAATGGTCCAAGTAAGAGCGTTAACCATACCTTTGGTAGTCGCAAATTAAACCTTGCGAATAACACAGAAAATTGTGGAGAAAAAGGAACTGTGATTGTAGATGTAATTGTGAAAGCAGATGGTTCTATTATACCAACAGGTATCAATCCAAGTACCAAATCTCCTTCACGTTGCCTTCAAGATTTGGCAATGAAATTTGTGAAGAACTCGCGTTTTGCTCCTTCTGATGTTTCGAGTGCTGATGGCACCATTACCATTAAATTTACATTGAATTAATTTAATCGGTTATTTGCTTTTAAATAATGACCTATAAGGAAACCCTCGACTTTTTATTTACCAAACTCCCCTATTTTACCCGCGATGGTAAAGCAGCGCTTAAGCCCGATTTAAAGAATACTATTTTATTGTGTGAAGCCATTGGCAATCCACATTTAAAATTTAAGAGTATACATATTGCAGGCACTAATGGAAAAGGCAGCACAAGCAATATGCTTTCGGCCATTTTGCAATTGCAAGGCTATAAAACGGGCTTATATACTTCGCCTCACTTAAAAGATTTTAGAGAGCGTATTCGCGTTAATGGAGAAATGGTCTCAGAATCTTTTGTCATAGCCTTTACTGAAAAAATTGCGCCTTACATCGAAAGTATTCAACCCTCGTTTTTCGAAATAACCGTCGCCATGTGTTTCGATTATTTTGCGCAACAGGAAATAGACTATGCGATTATTGAAACAGGTTTGGGCGGACGCTTAGATAGCACTAATATTATCCATCCTATACTTTCGATTATAACAAATATAGGTTATGATCACATGGATTTATTAGGCGATACTTTACCACAAATTGCTTTTGAAAAAGCAGGTATTATTAAAGCCGATGTACCCGTGGTAATTGGTGAAACACAATCTGAAACGACACCTGTATTTAGTGAAAAAGCAAAAGAACAACACGCAGCGATTTATTTTGCGGATCAAAATCCAAATTATTACAATACTGAAATTGAAACGGATTTAATTGGCATCTATCAACAAAAAAATATATTAACAGTTCTGCAGGCTGTGGAGGTTTTACAAAAAAGCGGTGTTAAAATAGATCCCTTTATTGCTGCAAGAGCATTGCGACAGGTGAAACAATTAACGGGTTTTAGAGGCCGTTGGGAGATTCTACAAAGTAACCCCAAAATAATTGCAGATACTGGTCATAATGAACATGGCTTGCGTTATGTTTTTGAACAATTGAAACAAGAAAAATACAAACAATTGCACATCGTTTTCGGAATGGTAGCAGATAAAGACAGGCGCAAAATCTTAGACTTGTTGCCTAAAAATGCCATGTATTATTTTTGTAAACCTAATTTGCCTCGTGGATTAGATCCAGCCATATTGAAATCGGAATGCAACGCCATCGGACTTATTGGCGATACCTATTCCTCTGCAGAAATGGCTTTTAATGCTGCAAAAGCAATGGCCAATGAAACAGATTTAATATTTGTAGGTGGAAGTACATTTGTAGTGGCAGAAATCATATGAACACAGAAAAAAAATTAATCATTTATACAGATGGTGCTTCATTAGGCAATCCTGGAAAAGGTGGCTATGGCATTGTCTTGAAATGGGGTGCTGCCCGCAAAGAAATCAGTGAAGGCTTTGCTTTGACGACCAATAATCGCATGGAATTGATGGCTGTAATTGTAGCACTAGAAACTATTAATAAACAACAGCTTAATGTCCATATCTATACAGATAGTAAATATGTTTGCGATTCTATTGATAAAAAATGGGTTTGGGGTTGGCAAAAGAAAGGTTGGAAGGATAAAAAGAACATTGATTTATGGAAGCGTTTTTTACCGCTTTATGATCAACACAAAATAAGCATGCATTGGGTAAAAGGGCATGCAGGTATTGAAGAAAACGAAGTTTGCGATGTGTTAGCAACCACGGCAGCCAAAGAAGGCCCATGGAAAAAAGACATTGGCTATGAGCAAGAAAAAAAAGCTGGTTTACTTTAGTTAGTGATTAAGCAAACGGGCGACATATTTTCCAATGATGTCGAATTCTATGTTCACTTCATCGCCTACTTTTAACGTATTAAAAACTGTGTTTTGGTATGTGTAGGGAATAATGGCAAC
>CANFUB010000080.1 GCA_947450015.1 Bacteroidota bacterium
ATGGTTTGACTGCGGTCGTCATATGATTGGGAGAAAATATTTTTGTGGTTCGTTACGTTTTGTAAATCCAATGAAATGGTATGCGCGATCTTTCTTTTTCCTCCATTCAATGTGTAACCCACTTTAAAATCTAATCGGTAATAGGTGTCGTAATACTTTTCGTAAATATTACTCGATAATTGTTGACGGCCCAAAGCATTCGATAAGGTAAGGTCGATAGGGGTGTAGGCCCTACCACCAGCATTGGTGTATTTTAAATCGATAGAAAATTTATTTCTTTTGGCAGCGCCAACTTTCCACTCTTTGCCCGCTAAAACATTGAATACATAGCGACCATTAAAAGCCGTGTTTCTTTCAATGCCGTCGCTGCCTTTGTATTTAGAACTATAGACAGAAGCGGTTAACAAAGCATAATAACCTTTGCTAAAAAATTTCTCAACCGTAAGTTCAGCGCCATAGTTTGTGCCAGTGCCAGTATTCGTTAGGCTGTCTTCTAAGTCGGTTTTAAAAGTGGCCCCCGTGTTTAACATCGAGTAAGTGCTCGAAAAGGTATTCACAGGTACATTGTAAATGGATTGATAATACACTTCGGTCTTTATTCGCCAATCGTTTGCTGGTTGTAGGTTGTATCCCAAAACGATATGATGACTTTTGGTAAAGTCTAACTGCTTATTGTTATAGAATGTATTGCCAAAGGCATCGGTACTTTGTAAAAAATAAACATTAATGGGTTGCATTTGTGAATGCAATCCATAACCAAAATTAAAACTACTTTTTTTGTTGACACTGTAAATTATTCCTAACCTTGGCTCCACCGATTTTGATTGGTTTAAGAAGAAATATTGAGAATGGATACCAGCATTCAGAATTAATTTTTCACTCACATTGTATTTTATATGGGCAAAGGCTTGTGCCAAATTGGTACTGCTATTATAGTCCCAAATTTGATTGTAACTGTCTAGCAGTCGCTCTTTTGTTTGATAGTTTAAATTTAAACCAATGATTTCATTTTGAATGCCGGCCTTAAAAAATAGTCTTGCATTTATTTTTGAATGGTAGGTGCTACTCAATGTGTAGGCGGTCTTTGCAACATTGTTTATTTCTTTAATGAAATTGGTATTCGTTGGTCGATCGGTAGCATAACCTGTTTGATTGGTACTCGAATAATTCAGTCCTACAGTTGAAGAAAGGAAAGATCTTGGGTTGATTTGTTTAAAATGACTGAGACCAACAATGCCTATTTGGCTCGCGAAATCCACCTGATTGCCATTGCCATACAAGGTGTTAGTGCTACCACCACCAATTTGAATGGTGCTAGTGGCCAGTATGCCAAACAGGGATAGTCTGCCTAGTTTAGAGGTGCCGCTGTTTAATTTAAACGATAAATCTTGGTAGGAGGGAGTGGCAGTTGTGCCAATGTTAACGCCCACTTTTTGTGCTACACCTGCCAAGGCATAGCGATAGCCAATTAAATACGAAGCATCGCTCTTTTTACTGAAAGGACCTTCGGTGGTAACTTCTAATCCTGTGATGACACCTGCTTGTAGGGTGGTTTCTCTTTTCTTGTTGTTACCGTTTCTAAAACCCAAATCAAAAACCCCCGCGGTGGCATTGCCATATTCTGCAGGAAAAGCCGATGTAAAGAAATCGGAGTTCTTCAATAAATTGGTGTTAATAGCGCTTACGGCACCGCCTGTTGTACCTACTGAGGCAAAGTGATTGGGATTGGTAACATTTAGGCCATCAATGCGCCACAATACACCCACTGGAGAATTGCCCCTTATCACAATATCGTTTCTGCTGTCATCGGGTGCACTCACCCCTGCGAAGTTTGCCGCCAAGCGGGCAGGGTCGCTTCTGCCACCGGCATAGCGATTCACCTCTTCCATAGAAAATGAGCGGGCACTTACACTGGCCAATTTGTTGATGGTGCCACCTTTGTTTGTGGCTTTCATTACAAATTTATTGAGTTGATTAAAGGTTTCTTCTAAGGCGATGTCCAAAATCACTTCTTTGCCCGAGGTAACTACCACATTGGGAATTGTAAGGCCTTTATAGCCTGCGTAAAAAACACTTACTTCATATCGATCGGGCGCAATGCCTTCGAGTGTATACCTGCCTAAACTATCGGTAATGGTGCCCTTATTAAGCGCAATGATTTGAATGCTTGCACCCTTTAAAGGCGCTTGAGAAAGTTTGTCGGTAACAATACCACGAATTTTTTGGGTGTTGTTTTGAGCAGAGGAGAGGGTTGGGACAAGGATGGCCAACCATAAAATAAATCGCATTTTTTTTAAAATAAGTCTGTTTACCATAGCTAAATTGCTACCGGTTTTCATTGGACGATTTTTAAATAGGTTTCTTTCACAATAAATTGAATGAACTGAAATATATTTTTAGTAGGACAACAAAAATCCCTTGACACTTGCCAAGGGATGATGAAATTTATTGTTAAAAATATTATAAAACCTAAAATTGTTTCAAAGCCAATTCTGCCAGGGTTTTACCAATCGATAGCGAGCTCGTAGCGGCAGGACTAGGGGCATTCAACACATGAATTTGTCCGGGTAATTCTTTGATGTAAAAGTCATCGATTAAGCCACCTTCTTTGTCACATGCTTGGGCTCTAACACCCGCACCACCTGGTACTAAATCTTCTTTCTTTATTTCAGGCAATAGTTTTTGCAAGGCATGGGTAAAGGCATTTTTATTGTAAGAGCGGTAGAATTCGCCTAAGCCCGTTTTCCAATATTTGGCGGCTACTTTTCTAAAGCCTTTCCATCCAAAAGTTTCGAATAACTCCGATAAATTAATTTGCGATTTTTTATAGCCCTCGCGTTGGAAAGCCAATACTGCATTCGGTCCTGCTTCTATTTCGCCATCTATTCTGCGGGTAAAATGCACCCCTAAGAATGGAAAATTAGGATCGGGCACTGGGTAAATTAAATTGTTTACCAAGGCGCGTTTCTCTTTTTTCAATGAGTAGTATTCGCCTCTAAAAGGCACAATCTTTACTTGCAAATCTGCCACAGTATAAGCGGCAATTTTATCGCAATACAAGCCTGCACAGTTAATAATCAGCTTGGTTTCAAAGACACCTGCATTCGTTGTAATGGTAATGCCATCCGCATTGCTTTTTACACCTTCAACTTTCGTATTCAGTTTTAATTCGCCTCCCAAATTTTGAAAGACTTCGGCATATTTTTGAGCCACTACTTTGTAGTCTACAATACCTGTTTGTGGCACCACAATGCCTCTAACGCCAGCGGTGTGAGGTTCTATTGCTTTTATTTCTTTCTCGTCGATATAACGCAAACCTTCCAACTTGTTTTCGATACCGCGTTGGTAAATATTATCTAATGCACTTAGTTCAGCTTCGCTGGTGGCCACAATAATTTTACCACATAAGTCGTAAGGGATGTTTTGTTCTTTGCAAAAATCAATGAGTAGGTGGTACCCGTCAATGCAATTTTTTGCTTTTAAACTCCCAGGCTTGTAATAAATACCACTGTGTATCACACCGCTGTTATTACCCGTTTGGTGAGCCGCTACTTTGTTTTCTTTTTCTACAACCAGAATGTTAAGCGCTGGTTTCATTTTTTTTAGTTGTAGTGCTGTGGCTAAGCCAACAATACCAGCACCTACAACAATCACATCATACTTCATCAATTTCTATAGTGTTTTTTCTTTTTCTAAAAGGTCAACGCGCGCTTTTAATTCTTCGATCAAACGCGACTTGTGTTTCGAGTATTTAAATACAGGGGCAAAGGCCATTAATGCAAAGATGAGGCCCGCAATAAAACATAAAATGATGATGATAATAAGCGGTGCATTGGCCGACCAAAACCAAAACTTAATTTCTGTACTTGTATTGTTTTGCAATGAAAACGTAACGATAAGCACTAAAATAATAACGGCTGTTAATATTTTGTAAAGCGATTGATTGGGTTTGTTCTCCATAATAAGGATATTTGTTTGCAAATATAACACAAAGCCCCATATGGAAAATGCACAAGCCACTTTAGAAAAATGGAACACCTATAATCAAATGGTAAATGCTAAATTTATTGAGCATTTGCAAGGCCTTGCGATTAAAAATGATAGAATTCATGTTTTAATGGCCCATGTGGTGAACGCCCACTTAATCTGGCTAGAACGCATTCAAAAATTACCCAATAGCATTGGTCCTTTTGTAACGCAAACTTTAGAAGCCTTGTCGCCTTTGAATGACCAAAACACATTAGCAACAGTTGAAGTACTTAAAAGTAAAGCTTTAGACGAGCGCATCAGCTATGTGAATTCACAAGGTCAAAAATTTGAAAATACCATTCACGAAATACTCATCCATTTGTTCAATCACTCGACCTACCACCGCGGTCAAATCAACCAATTATTAGTGGCCGAAGGACATAAAGCCATGGTATCGGATTATATATTTTACAACCGCACGCCCATTCTATAAGGGCGTACAATGCACCGCCATTTGTTTGCCATCTAAGGGCGTTAGAAATAGAAAGTCTTCGCCACCTTCTTTTATGCCGATTGTCTTAAAGAGTTGTGCTGTGTCGGTTTTTACTCCGCGGGCTTTAATGTTTATTTGGTTTATACCTGCTGATTTTAAATACAGCTTGATTTGTTTTGGGTTGATAGGAAAACTGTTTTTAATCGCCATGCATTTGCCCATAAAATTTGTGTGAGCCACATCGCCCATGTAAAAGGGAACTGTTTTATCTAACATTTTTAAGCCTAGCGAGGCAGCATAAGTGTGATGTGTTCGCGCTTTAACCAAACTCGCACCCGCTTCATAAAAATAATGTTGTACCGAATCTGTGTTTTCGGGCATTGCCAAGCTAGTGAACGCAACCGTTTTGGTTTCTGTAGCGCCTATATCGGTGCAATGAATGATGGGAGAAAGGGTAGGGGTGTTACTTATTTGCAATAGCATTTCTTTTACTTCGCCCCGGTCGCTGATGACATAAACGTTGCTAATTCCCGGCAATTCTTTGATGGCCATGTCAATGTCGTACAAGGGCGAACATTTAATCCATACTTGTTTTGTAATGGCCAATAGTTGTGGCATCAATGCAATCACATTGGGCTGGTGCTCGGCCAATAACAATTGTCTTTGGGCGCCATCTCTGCGGTCGGGATCAATATAAATGGCATCGTAAGTTTGGGTATTGCCTTGTAAAAAATCCTCGGCTGTTTGCGTTAGGCGTTTGATGTTTGTTAGGCCCATGGCTTCGAAATTATAGTCGGCCAAGGTGTTTAAGTCTTCGTCATTGTCTATTCCAATTAAGTCTTCGCATACTTTCGATAAAGCCATGTCATCGATGCCAATACCTGCAGCCAGGGTTAATATTTTTTTACCTTTGATGAGTTGTGCCTTATAAGCTGCCACTGTTTCGGCAGTGCATTGTTCTAACGCGCGACTGCTTATAAAGCCGCCTGCAGCAAACAATTGAGGCAGCTTGGTTTTAAACTTAGGTGCTAACTTGTTTTGCTCAGCTATAAACTGGGTTAAATCGCCCAATTGCGATTTATATTTGAGAATAAATGTTTGGTTGCCAACAGTATTAGCAATGTGCAGATAGGTGCTCAGTTCTTTATTTGCTAAATATTCCTTAATTTTGCTGCTATTAATCAAATTATTAATGAAAAATTTTAAAATTATCCTTGTATTGGCTTTCTTAGTAACAGCTGTTTCATCTTGTGGTAGAAAAGACAGATGCCCTTCAGTAGGCAAAGTTAATACAGTTAACCATACAGTGATTGCTTAATTGCAAATGAATTGGAAAAATCTGGAATCTGTTGAGCAGTTAGAAGCACTTATAAAAGGCTCTTACCAAAAACCTATCGCCATTTTTAAACACAGTACACGCTGCAGTATTAGTAGCATGGCCATGTCGCGCGTTGAAAGAAATTGGGCATTATTACCTGCCGATTTTGATCTGTATTACCTCGATTTGTTAACACATCGTCCAGTTTCGAATGCAATTGAAGCCCAACTTGGCATTGAACACCAATCGCCACAATTACTTTTGATTGACAATGGCAAGTGCACCTACTATGCTAGTCACACTGAAATAAGCGTTGCAGAATTAATTCCGCTGCTTAAGGCGTCTTAAATTCAAGCACAATATTTTGTACAATCTCTGGATGCAAACTTTTTGCAACAGGACAAGTATCGGCTATATTTTTAAAAATAGTTTGTAGTTTTTCTGTGAGTGGTTCGGTGGTCACAAATGTTACATTCACATCTATCCCAACAATTCTTCTCGGTCCTTCGGTGTTCATAATCTTTGTTACCTCGGCACTTGAGTTACGCATGTCAATACCATTGTTTTGTGCGTAAATGCCCATTACGGTAAGCATGCAAGCACCAAGCGAAGTAGCTGCTAAATCGGTTGGCGAAAAAGCTTCACCTTTGCCATGGTTATCTTTAGGGGCATCGGTTACAATTTGGTTGCCTGAAGCAATGTGGGTAGCATTGGTTCTTAATTCATTTAAATATATTATATTTGAAGTAGCCATTTTTAAAGTGTTAAAATTTAACCACAAACATACTGCACATTTCCTGAAAATTGTATTTTTTATAACAGTATTCTCGCTTCATCATTTGCAGGGACAAAATGCAAATGATATAACCTTTGATGAAGCTACTTTAAAAGTGGGAGCGCGCATTGCCACCAATGGCGTTGGTTTTTTTTACCGCACCACACAACCCATTAAGCACCATAAAAGACGTTTATTGGATATTGATTTGTCATCTATCAAAAATGCCAAAGAGAAAGATGTGATTAATCCGCGTTTAGCCAATACAAGACCATACATCTACAATAAAATTAACAGGGTGTATAACCTCCGTTTTCTTGGAGGGTTTCAACATGTTTTAGCCGAGCGCAATTCAAAAAACAGCATCGGTATTTCCTTGTTTGCTGCTGCAGGTCCAAGCCTTAGTTTTATTAAACCAATATTTCTGGATGTGCAGGAACAAGACCCTAATTTTCCCACAGGCTTTATCAATGTGAGCAGACGCTACCATCCTGAAACAGTTCAGTCAACACAAATCATTGGCAATTCATCCTATTTTACGGGTATCAATCAAACAAAACTAAATTTAGGTTTGTCATTTAAATCGGGCATTGAATTTAATTGGGGCTCTTTTGGCTCCGATTTTAAATCACTGGAACTGGGCATTATGGTCGATTGTTTGCCTGCGAATCCAGAAATTCTTTACAATCAAAAAAACAAAATCTTCTATTCGGGGTTTTATCTTAGTTTTGCATACGGTAAAAATAGATAATATGTTGCTTGAAGAACCCGAGAAAATAAGACAAACCAAACGCGTTAAACCCGATTGGTTGAAAATACAATTACCAACTGGCACCAACTACGCTGAGGTAAAACAAATTGTTAAAGAACATAAACTTCACACCATTTGTGAAGATGGCAAATGCCCTAACATGGGTGAGTGCTGGGGCGCTGGTACAGCTACCTTTATGATATTGGGCAATATCTGCACCCGCAGTTGTTCTTTTTGTGCAGTGGCCACTGGTCGACCGAATGAATATGATTTAGATGAGCCAACCCGTGTGGCAGAAGCCATCAAATTAATGCGCATTAAGCACGCTGTAATCACTTCTGTAAACAGAGATGAATTAAAAGACAAAGGCGCAGGTGTTTGGGCAGCCACTATCAAAGCCATTAAACAAGTCAATCCAGGGGTGACCATGGAAACTTTAATACCAGATTTTAAAGCCCATTGGGATTTGTTAGAAATGGTGTTGGCAGAACAACCAGAGGTAGTAAGTCATAACATGGAAACGGTGGAGCGTTTGTACCGCATTGTACGTCCTCAGGCCAAATACGAAAGAAGTTTAGAGCAAATAAAACGCACCAAAGCCTATGGTCGCAGAACCAAAAGTGGTATCATGTTGGGTTTAGGCGAAACTGAAGCAGAGGTTTTCAAAGCCATGGATGATTTGGTGGCGCATGGTTGTGATGTTCTAACATTAGGCCAATACTTACAGCCTACCAAAATGCATTTAGAAGTAAAAGCGTTTGTAACACCCGAGCAATTCAAAATGTACAAGGAAGTTGGAGAGGCCAAAGGCTTCAAAATTGTAGAAAGCGGACCCATGGTGCGTTCATCCTACCATGCCGAAAAGCACCTCTAAATTAGCGTAAAATAAAATTTGTTTTGTCGATAAATATGCTATATTTGTAGAAGCAATATCAAATTTATGGAAAATAAAATAGCCAAAAAAATCACCTTAACACTTGTTATGTCGTTGTTTTTAAGTGTTGCTTTTTTAAATCAACCCTTGCATTGGGGTTTGAATGCCGACTTAGCCAATGTGCAAACCCACGATGGTATTAAAGACGTTCCTACCCATCAAATGAATTTAAACTGTTCAGTTTATCCTAACCCTGCCAACGAATTTGTGAATCTTTCTTTTTCACTTCCAGAAAATGATGAGTTAACATTGAGCATTACAGATGTCATTGGAAAGAACACTAAGCTTGTTTACACTGGCACTTATAACAAAGGCGAAAATGTAGTAAAAATTGAGACCGCACATTTAACCTCTGGTACTTATTTTGTAACCGTAACAGGTACCAAAGTAAGAGGCAATATCAAATTGATTTTAACCCACTAATTCTTAAAAATATTTTAAAATCCCGATTGAGAAATGCCTCAATCGGGATTTTTTTTTACCATGAATAAAATGCTCCAAGGGCCACGATCGGTCAAGACCATTAAAGCAGCGGCCGCCATTGCTATAAAAGATGAAAAGGCCTTTGCTGAATTGGTGAAAATAATGATGGATGGTAAAGATGAGGCCTTGGCTTTTTTGGCGGCCTGGACCATCAGTCACGTAGCCGAAAAGAACAAAACCATTGCTGTTGCTTACATGCCACAGTTCTTAGAGAAAATTCAAAGTACCAAAGCCGAGGGGATTATGCGCAGCATTGTAAAGGTGTGGGAACTCATTCAAATACCAAAAGAATACCACTGGGAAGTTGCAGATATTTGTTTCAATTTTTTAAAATCCAATACAGCACCAATCGCTGTTAAAGCCTTCTCTATTTCGGTCTTACAGCATTTGATGAACGACTTGCCAGAACTGAAAAACGAAGTAGTGTTCGAACTCGAAAAACAACTGCCCCATGCCTCTGCCGGATTTAAAGTAAGGGCCATCGGATTTTTGAAAATCTATAATTAAATTTTATTATTTTTGTACTTTAATATTTAAAGTATGAATAATCAATTCTCCCTTTCTGAAGAAGAAATTAAACGCGAACAGGCAAGTTTCATGACCAAAGTTTATGGTTGGATGAGCTTGGCCTTATTGGTAACTGGTCTTGTTGCAGTATTTGTAGCTTCGAACGCAAGTTTGGTTTCAGTCATTTTTGGCAACAAACTAGTATTTTTTGGTTTAATCATTGGCGAAATTTTATTGGTAAGTTATTTGTCGGCAACAGTTCATAAAATGAGTGCAACCATGGCAACAGTCGTTTTCATTGGCTATTCGGCCTTGAATGGTTTAACCATGTCGTTTGTGTTTTTACTCTATACCGCAGAATCTATAGGTTCTACCTTCTTTATTACGGGTGCTACCTTTGCCATTATGAGCATTTATGGATACGTTACTAAAAAAGATTTAACGAACATTGGTAGTTTGTTGATGATGGCCTTAATCGGCATAGTTATAGCTTCATTGGTGAACATGTTTTTCCAAAATGAAATGTTGTATTGGATAACCACTTATGCAGGTATTTTAATCTTTACAGGATTAATAGCATACGACACACAAAAAATAAAAGAGATGAACAT
>CANFUB010000081.1 GCA_947450015.1 Bacteroidota bacterium
ACCAATTGCCAATTTCAATGTGAATGTGGTTGGTCGAACTTATACCTTTACGGATAATAGTTCAAATGCAAGTAAGTTGAGTTGGGATTTTGGTGATGGCAATTCAAGCACTGCGAAAAATCCTGTGTATACCTATAGTTTCGACGGTACTAAAACCATTACTTTAATCGCATATAATGCACCATGTGCACCAGATACTTTTCAGCAAACATTTAATGTCTCCACAATGCAAAGTATCAAGAATAGTCAAGGCGTTCAGTTGTACCCAAATCCAGCCAATACCGCTGTTAACATCCGTTTAGAGCATGCATTTTCTGGTACACCACTTGTGCGATTAATGGATCTTTCAGGCAAACTAATTTTACCAAGCCTTCAGATTATTGATGGCAATACCATTCAATTGTCAACTGAAATGTTGCAGAGTGGCATTTGGTTTTTTGAAATTTTAGATGGAACAAGTATCAAAAAAGGCACTTTCCAAGTTATCCACTAAACATCTTTTACAATTTAAAAAGCCCCGGACCTATAAGAAGGACGGGGCTTTTCTTTTGAATTTAAATTAAATAATACTTATTCTTTTAATAATTTGGCGTAGTAAATTTGATCGCCTTGTGCAATGCGAACAAAATAAATTCCGTTGGCATAAGCACTCAAATCTATCATCGCTTGTCCATTGATTTCTGCCTGTTTTATAACCTGTCCCATGCTGTTTAAGATAGTCAACTTAGTTGACGAGTTATTTTTCAATTGCAACTTGAATACACCATGACTTGGATTTGGATAAATCACAAATGCATCGTTTGCTATTGGCTTAATGTTATTGCCTTTTGGTTCAGCATATTCATTAATGGTGGTATTGGTAACTACCGGACTGTTATAATCAAAATAGATATAAGCAGTGTTGTGAATTTTTGTACCCAATGGTAAATTGGCTTTCGGTTTAATTCGGTATTGCACATAGCCAATAGAACCTTTGCTGTCGGTAAAACTATCGGGCAACATGATATCATCGAAATAGAATTTCAAAATATTTTTGTTGAATGCTATTCGGTTAGGGTGACTATAATCAAGCACTTCCATGGTCTCATAATCGAGCAGAGCATCAATAGAATCTTCTAAACGAATATTATAAGCAGGGGCATTCCCAGTATTTTGAAAATGGATGGTGTAATAAAACCAATCATTGTATTTCGGCAAAACTTTTTCAGGGTAGGTTTCTTTGATATTCGGATCGTATGAGTTGCTAACTTTATAAACGAATTTAAGTTTGTTATTCGAAGTGTCCTTGTCTATTCCCAAGGGTCTTATTTCAACATTCACAACAATTGAATCTGTAGATTGGGCATTGGTATCTACTTTGAAATACATGTCTAAATCATTATTGAATTTCATGAGATCTTTGATTCGCCAAGTGTAAGTGGTTCCTGAAATAGAATTTGGTGATGGTGTAGAATAAGCCATACCTTGGTAGCTAACTTTACCATTCACCTTCACTTTAATAGTGGCGCTATCCCCCGAGTTTTGACAATTTTCTAAAATACTTTTACTAAGGAAGCCTGCTTTTATGGTAAGGCGATGTTTTCTTCCTGGAAATACAGCCCCCAATGGTCGGATATTTTGAACTGCTACATCTGCACTGCCACAAACCGCTGGGAAGTTATAACCATTCGATAGGACACCCTTCACCAAGGTAAAAGTGGTATCAATGCCAATTGGACAAGTGATTTTTAAAGGGGCCTTTCTTAGATCAACTTCTACTCTGTATTTGCCAACCGATTTTTCAAATAGATAGAGGCCG
This sequence comes from Bacteroidota bacterium, assembly GCA_947450015.1. GTDB lineage: Bacteria > Bacteroidota > Bacteroidia > NS11-12g > UBA955 > JABMMZ01. The sequence continues at coordinate 1,799 of CANFUB010000081.1, forward strand.
TTTTTCATTGCATAAGTAAGACCTATTAGCTGATTGGTGCTGTCGTATAATTTAACAGGAACACTTGTTAAAGAAGGCTCCGTGCCACTTAGGCTGCAATCATTGTTTTGGTCGAGAAATACCTTGCCGAAAATGCCAAATGTTTTTCGAAAGTCAACCGCACAAACATAGTTCGATTTGGTATAACTAGCATCTGTTTTAGCGCTATCATAATCATGCCATGCTTTGAGTGTTATTGTATAACAAGTGGTATCTTGAAACCAAATATGTGGGGAAGGGAGTGTGTCGCCACGACAATCATTGTAGATAATGGTACCTGGCTTATAGCTCGAAGGTTTTGTTGGCGGGTTAAGTAAAATATAGGAACTCGGACTAATGGTCCACTCAAAATGATTGGATTTGTTGGTGAGGGGTTTGAAAGCATATTGATTCAGCCCACTCGAAACCGTTGATTTACTAAAGTTGACAGTCGATGGTGAATTGGGTGTATAAACTGTTACATTTTTACAAACCATGGTATCGATGTCACAACCTTTATAATTCATACAAATATTATAAGTGCCATTGGCATCAATGGTTGAATTCAAGCCGTTTTTTTTAAATTTCAAGAAAGACCCATCAATTAGCCAGGTTATCTCTGGTGCGCCTGGAAAACCAGTGCTTAAATCTTTCAAATGAAACGGTACACTTTTGTACAGCGAATCTGTTTGAAAATCGAGGGTGTAATTAGAAGGTACCGTATCTAAAACAGATGTGTAAGTGCCTATATAGCCAGAATCAGCACCTGTGCCATTTGATTTATAAATTAAATACATACTACCACTGGTGGCAGTTACAGTTCGGTTATTAGTTGAGCCCAAGGTCCATTTCGCAATTTGATGGCTGTAGTTTTCATGGTCATCATCAAAAACATACAAAACATCGCCAGTATCTCTAAATTTGAGTTGATACATTTTTAAAGTAATGCTTTTGGCTTTGCAAGGTCGTATGAGTAGGTGAGAACGCGTTGATTGACCTTGGTTATTGCTATAATTTTGCCCTGACCCACCATCATCCATAATGGTGCCGTAATCGCTGTCAACGATATTGTCACTGTATCGGCCATAAGAACCAAAACCCAAATAATATTTGGTAGATTCCACTACTTTAATGTACTTTTTCATTGTCTTTTTGGCCGACCAACCTGAAGCATTACGACTACGCATTTTTACTGTATATATACCCGTTCTGTAAAAAGTAACTTCTGGGTTTTTAGATTGGTTTGAGCCTGTTGAGTAATCAACATAGCCGTTACTTAGATCAGACACTGGGTCAAAGGGGTCGTTGCGATTGGTGAATGAATCGTAAATTTCCCATTCCCATTGGGTTGGTGAATTGGTTGAAGAATCACTAAAGACAACCGTTTCATAAATTTCAATAAAGCGTTTATCAACTCCGAAATTTGCAACGGGTGCTTGGGCCTTACTCGACATTGCATATAAAAAGCAAGTAAAGAATAGGGCCATTCGAATGGTTTTGGAAATGTAAAGTTTAAGCATAATGGAATATGGTTGATTCGCTCACGAAGATACCGAATTAAACTTTTTACAGCGAGGTTGTTAAATGTTAAAAATCTAAATTTGACTAAAATCTGATGCTTATTTAAAAATTTGACGATAATATGATTTCAATATAAGCATTGGTAATTACTATTTTTTAATCTCCTTTAACGCACTTACTTTCGTTCGCACATTTTTTATGCTACAACGCAGACTCAGTTTAACACAGGCCACCGCTATTAATATGATAGACATGGTGGGCATTGGTCCCTTCATTACTTTACCAATGGTCATCGGCATGATGAATGGTCCTTACTTTCTTTATGCCTGGTTAGCGGGGGCTTTGTTATCTTTTGTAGATGCCATGGTGTGGAGCGAGTTAGGCGCTGCATTTCCAAAAGCAGGAGGGTCGTATAATTTTTTAAAAGAAGCCTATGGTGAAAAAGGATTGGGTAAACTCATGAGCTTTTTGTTTGTGTGGCAAACGATGATACAAGCGCCATTGGTCATTGCATCGGCTGCCATTGGCTTTGCAGCTTATTGCGGTTATTTTACTGATTTGTCGCCCATAGCGGCCAAGGCCATCAGTGGTAGCTTGGTAATTTTAATAGTGGCTTTGCTTTACAGAAAAATTGAAACCATTGGCAAAATTAGTGTCTTGTTATGGGGAGGTGTTTTGTTAACCTTGGTATGGATCATTGGTGCAGGTATTTTTCATGGCAATTTTTTAGCACCTATTCGTCAAATGAACGAAGGCCTAGAATTGAATTATGTGTTCATTGCCTGTATGGGGCATGCTGGTGTGAAAGCTGTTTATAGTTATTTGGGATATTACAATGTTTGTCATTTAGGTGGCGAAATTAAAGATCCTGGAAAAAACATACCACGTAGTATGTTTTTATCCATTGCGGGTATCTCCATTTTGTATTTGGCCATGAACATCAGTGTAACGAGTGTTATACCTTGGAACGAAGCCATGAACAGCGAGCATGTAATCAGTGTGTTTATGCAACGCTTGGCAGGCGATGCCGCCGCTGTTGTGGTCACCATTTTAATTTTATGGGTAGCCTTTGCTTCGGTTTTCTCGGCCACATTAGGCTATAGCAGAATTCCCTATGCTGCGGCAGTAGATGGTGCCTTTTTTAAAGTATTTGCAAAATTACATCCAACCAGAAATTTTCCCCATATATCATTATTAGTGTTAGGTGGAATTGCCTTTGTTTTTAGTTTACTTTTTAGATTAAGCGATGTCATCAGTGCCATTCTAGCCATGCGTATTTTAGTGCAGTTCATTGGTCAAGCCATCGGTTTATTGTGGCTCAGATACAAACGCGATAAAAGTATATTTCCTTATAAAATGCCCTTGTTTCCATTGCCAGTAATACTCGCTGTGCTCATGTGGATTGGTATCCTCTTGTCTACAGGATTTAAAATGGTATCAACTGGTTTATTCGTTATCGTCATGGGGATATTGGTTTATATGACAAAAGCAAAACGCAACAAGGAATGGCCTTTTGAAAAGAAGACCAATTAAACGTAGTTTATTGACTTAATTCTGACATTTCCTTCATCAATACTGATATTTATCAATTTTTTGATTTGCAAATAATCCTACTTTTGTTGCAAGGTAAATAGGGACCTTTTTTGATGTGCTTTTTTTCTCATAAAATTCGTTGTAACAATTTTTGTTACACTTTTACAGCGTTGCTATTGTTGGTTGCCATGTCACCTTTGTGCGCGCAATCTAATCTTGAAAAAGCATTCATTACAAAAAAAAATGCGCAAGGCTTCATCGATCTTTATGCAACAAAGGGACGTTTCATTCAAAACATTGGGCAGTATGGCGATAGTTTGAAAGAAGTCCAAGACATGGGTGCTATTCAATTTGCTTACGAAGGTCTAGATATGCCAGTCTTGTTTACAGCAAAGGGCCTGATTCATTTGCAAAGAAAAGTAACAGGACCAACGGAGCGCGAGCAAGAGGCCTTAGAAAAAATGGGCATGAAACGCGAAATCATTGCTCAGAAAACAGAAGTAATAGAAAAATGGATCGCCATGGAATTTGTCAATTCAAATCATGATGTAAATATTTTATATGAAAACAAAGCACAAGGCTATCACACTTATGGTTATTTAGCAAAGCCAGCAGAAGCTTTTCATCAGGTAACTTATCAAAATTTATACAATGGTATTGATGTCGTTTTTTCTTTTGATCAAGCGACTAAAGAAGGATTTTCATACAAGTTGATTGTGCATCCATTTGCAGATATCACCCAATTTGCAATGCGATACAAAGGGCAAATTGAATCGATAGAAAAAGATTGGAAAGGCCGATTGCAAATTCAATCTGAAATCAATGGCATCATCGCCACTGCGCCAGAAGCGTTTTATGAAACCAAAAAAGACATTGCAATTCAATTAGACCCAATAAAAATTAATTATCTGTTGAAGGATTCCTTCGTAAGCTTCGAACTACCCAATGGTTACGATGCTTCCAAAACATTGATCATTGATCCATTCATTACGGCCACTTCGAATTTGACAGGCGCGAATGCCAACATCGCCAAAGATGTTGATTTTGATTACGCAGGCAATGTTTTTGTGACCGGTGGTGGCGATGGCACCGTTTATAAACTTGCAAAGTTTAATGCCAGTGGCGTACTTCAGTGGACCTTTAGTGGCACACTCACAGTGCCTTCATGGTCGTTTGGTACGTATTATGGCGGTTGGGTGGTTGATAAGAATTCGGGCAATACTTATTTAGGTCAAGGCTTTGCACCAGGTGGCGGCTTTAGAATTATTCGCTTAAATGGTGCTGGCACTTACGATACTTATATCACTACAGCGAATCCTAATTTTTTAGAGAATTGGAAAATGCTTTGGAGTTGTAACAATGGCAATCCACAAATCGTCATTGCAGGTGGGGGCACCAATTCAAATATAAACTTGGGTGTTGTATCGCCTCCTGCAACAACACTATCGAGTGTTAACTTAACTGGCATTACAGGATGGGCGCAAGATATTTCGGATGTTATCATCGACCCAGTTAATAGTGATATTTATACCATTTATGGATCTTTAATTGGAACCCCCTCGGTAACGAATAAGATTTATAAAAATGCCGCTCCATACAGTGCCGCAACATTACAATGGAATGTGGCCTCGGGTTTTACTGCGATTCAAGAAATTGCCAATCGACCGTATTTGGTAGCTGGTCAAATAGATAATTCAAGTAATACATTGGCTGTAAATTCGTCCTACTTCTTTTATTGGGATGGTAGAAATCTAAAAGCTTTTAATAAGACTTCAGGAGCAGGAGTTGGTTCTTCGCTTACCTTAACAGGCAACACCCTCTTAATGCAAGGTGGTATTGTGGCCGATGAGTGTAATAATATTTACATCGGGTCCATAAATGGCACTATCAAAGTGTATACTTTCAACGGTACATCGTTTAATGATTCAACACCAGATATCACTATTTCAGGTTATACCACTAAGTCAATTTACGATTTGGTATTATCGGATGCTAAAAAAATATTGTATGCTTGTGGCGATGGCTTTGTTTCGGCCATCGATGTGAGTGCCTATGGTTGCAATTCGAATGTGTATACACTCTCTGTTACCTCAGGGTGTGTAAACCAAACGGCTACTGCTACATTAAGTCCAACACCACCAAGTGGTTCACAAGTTACCTATCAACTGTACAATGGTAGCACCTTTGTTTCGAGCAATCAAACTGGTGTCTTTACAGGTTTAACACCTAATATCAACTACACCATACATGCCTTTGTGAACCAAATCTGCAGCGGTATTGAAACCGTCAAGTCGTTTAAGATTAGCGGTCCTGCACTTAGCCTTTCGCCCACCAATGCAACCTGTGGCAATAGCGATGGGAGCATTGCTGCCAGTGCAACGGGTGGAACAGGCAGTTTAAGATTTAGTAAAGATGGTACCACTTTTCAAAACAGTGGTAATTTTACCAATTTGCCAGCAGGCGATTATACCATTACGGTGAAGGATAGTGTGGGTTGCAGTAGCGCTACACTGATTACACTAATTAACGCAAACGGACCAAGTTTCACAGCTGCGAAAGTCGATGCATTTTGTGGCACTGCAAGTGGTTCTATCACCCTAACAGGCAGTGGCGGTAAGTTGCCTTATACCTATGCAATCAATGCAGGTTCTTACAGTAGTTCGAATAGCTTCACGAATTTAAATGCTGGTCCCTATACTTTATACATTAAAGATTCTTCAGGTTGTGTAAATCATAGTGTAATTGTATTAAATAGTTATGGCAACACCAGCATTGCAAAAGTTTCTCTATCGGCCTCTTGTGGCAATAACAACGGAAGTGTTACACTGAATGTAACAGGTGGAACCCAACCATATCGCTATTCAGTTGATGGAACAAATTTTCAGAACAGCAATGTTTATACAGGGCTGGCAGCTGGTAATTATATTTTCACAGTGAAGGATTCTAATAATTGTATCAATACCATTGTAGATACAATACGCAATTTAGCTAGTCCACAAATTAGCAGCGCTGCAGTTCCAACATCTTGCACTGGTTCATCTGGTAGCATTACTTTTTCTTTAAGTGGTGGTTTATCGCCCTACCAATATAGCATTAACGGAGGTAGTAGCTTTCAAAGTAGCAATGTGTTTTCTAACTTAGGGGTTGGCACTTATCAATTGGTAGCCAAAGACGCCAATGGTTGCTCAACATCATCTACTGCAACGGTTACCTATAGTTTGCCTCAAGTAACAGATACCACAACATTGGCAGGTTGTACAAGTGCCAATGGTACCATTCGTGCAGTTGGTACCGGTGGTACAACGCCCTATACTTATTCTTTAAATGGTTCTGCTTTTCAGAGCAATAACTTATTTACGGGAGTTGGCACTGGCAGCTATACCCTCACCATTAAAGATGCAGCAGGTTGTGTTAATTCATATTTTCCAGTGATTGTTCGCAATGCCAAAAATTTACAAATTGCCGCTACAACAGTGGCCACCTCATGTGCTGCATCAACCGGAAAAATTACATTGACAGGCACAGGCGGAACAGGTGCATTAACCTATGCGTTAAATGGAGGTTCCTATGGAAGCAGCAATGTGTTTACAGGAAAAGCAGCTGGCAATTACACTTGTACCGTTAAAGATTCAAATGGATGTATTGCCACCTTTGTGGCGACTATAACTTCGGTGGTTGGGCCAAGTGTAAGTGGAACAACAACACCTACATCTTGTAGCAATGGCAAAGGTACAATTACTGCCAATGGTAGTTCGGGTACATTGCCTTATACTTATTCGATTAATGGCACAACTTTTCAAAGTAGCAATTTGTTTAGCGGTTTAACTGCTGGTACTTATACCTTAACCATTAAGGATTCGAACGCTTGTATCAACACCACTTCGGTAACCATTTCTAATAATGGCAGTGGGTCTGGTCCTGGTATTACCGCTACCACAACAAGCGCAGAGTGCGGTCAGAGCAATGGTAAAATTAATGCCACAGGGTCGGGTGGAGGCTCAAAGAAATTCAGCATAGACGGTGTAAATTATCAGAGCAGTTCAACGTTTAACAATGTGCCACCGGGCACCTATACTGTTTATATCCTTGATAACAGTGGTTGTATAAACTATGTAGTAGTAACAGTTGGCAATGTTACTGGGCCACAAGTAAGCGCAGTTGATAGTGCAACCATTTGTGGTAGTAATACAGGAAAGGTTACCTTAACTGGGTCGAATGGCACACCTAGTTACCGCTATAGTCTGGATGGTGGTAGTTTTCAAACAGGCAACATCTTCACAGGATTATCTGCAGGCTATCATACCATCACAGTGCGCGATGCAGCCAATGTTTGTCGCAATTCCATTGTTGTAAAAATTAGCAATTCAAATGGTCCGTCTGTTTCAGGATCGAAAACAGATGCCACTTGTGGAGCACAAAATGGTAGCATTACCATTTCAAGTTCAGGTGGGTCGGGTAGCAAAACCTATAGCATCGATGGTACCAATTATCAAAGTTCAAATGTATTTACTGGCTTGTCTGTTGGGCAGTATGCCTTGTATGCAAAAGATTCAACGGGTTGCTTCAATACAACTACAATTACGATTGGAGAGATAAGTCCACCTCAAATAATCGCTACCCAAACGTCTACAAAATGTGGCTTGTCGAATGGCACTATTACGGCAACAGGTAGCTTTGGTACGCAACCTTACAGATTCAGTATTGATGGGATACATTTTAAAAATAGCAACGTTTTTACAGCCTTGGCTGCAGGCA
>CANFUB010000082.1 GCA_947450015.1 Bacteroidota bacterium
CTACAGTGGTAGTCAGGGCGATAATTTTGGTTTTACAGCCACCCACGATTCAAGGGCTTTTGTATACAATGCAGGCATAGTAGATGGCGATGATGGACCATTTCCGGTAACTACCGGGGCATTCCAAACCACTTATGGTGGCGGTTTTGGCACCCGTGGTGGCAATGGTGCAGGAAGAGCACCTGCCAATTTATCGAGTGATATAGGCATCAATAAATTTGACAGTGCTGGCACTGTTTTACTCTACAGCACATATTTAGGAGGGTTTGACGACGAATACCCGCACAGTTTAGTAGTAGATAACCAAGACAATTTATTAGTAATGGGCACTACTTATTCTTCTAATTTTCCAATCATTAAAACGTGTTATGATTCATCCTTCAATGGACAAACCGATCTTTTTGTTGTTAAATTATCGAAAGATGGTTCGACCATGTTGGCTGGCACTTTCATTGGTGGAAGTAACTTTGATGGCTTAAATTCGAGAAGTTTGCGATACAATTATGCCGATGATTTCAGAGGCGATATTGTGGTTGACACTGCAGACAATGTCTTTGTGGCCTCGACGACTTACAGTGGTAATTTTCCTTTAAAAAACGCTTTTCAACCTACCAAAGGATCTTTACAAGAAGGGTGTATTTTTAGTTTAGATAAAACTTTAAGGCAATTGCGTTTTAGCACCTATGCAGGCGGTAACGAAGACGATGCTTGTTACTCTATACGCTTGTATGACAGTTTTGTTTATATTGGCGGTGGCACTGCAAGTATCGGCATGAACTTTACCATCAATGGGGTTCAAAATTCGTATAATGGCGGCAAAGCAGATGGTTTTGTATTAAAGTTAAAACAAGATGGCAGTTTTAGAAATGCGAGTTATTTTGGCACTTCGGCCTATGATCAAATTTATTTTATAGACATTGATTTAAATGGACAGGTATATTGCTCTGGTCAAACCGAAGGCAATATCAGTCGAACAAGTGGCACTTATGGGCAAGACAATACGAGTCAATTTATCATGCGTTTTTCTCCCAATTTAGCCAACGTCAATTTGGCTACAACTTTTGGTTATCGCAAAAACAATCCTGAAATTTCGCCTTCTGCTTTTTTAGTTGACCAATGCGATAATATTTATTTTTCTGGCTGGGGAAGTGATATTGCTTTCGATGGCTTGCATTCGCTTACCACCAACAAACTACCAATAACTTCAGGCGCCATTCAATCGACCACCGATAGACAAGATTTTTATTTGTTGGTAATGAACAAAGACGCAAAAAATTTATTGTATGCCACTTATTTTGGAGGCAATAAAACAGCCGACCATGTGGATGGTGGCACTTCGCGTTTTGATAAACGGGGCGTTGTATACCAAGCCGTTTGTGCTAGCTGTCCTGAATTCAGTGGCAACCAAGATTTTCCTGTTACACCAGGTGCGCCTTTTACCACCAATGCTAGTCCGCGTTGCAGCAATGCCTTCTTTAAAATTGATTTTCAAATTACATTCTTGGTGGATGCCCATTTTACAGCAACCCCTAAAATTGGCTGTGAACCCTTAAACGTTCAATTTACAAATACCAGTAAACACGGTAAAAAATTCTTTTGGGATTATGGTGATGGCAGTCCGATTGACACGGTAAAGAGTCCTTCACACCTCTATACTAAAAAGGGCAAATACAAAGTAAAATTGAGTTCAATCGACTCCTTCAGTTGCAATATTGCCGAATACGACTCAACAGAAATAGAGGTACTCGAAAGTCCGAAAGCCGCTTTTGACATGGAACCAAGGGTGTGTGAAAACTTTTTCAAATTCACCAATGCATCTACCAATTATAAAAACCCTGTTTGGGATTTTGGTGATAGTGGTGCCTTAAGCAATTTAGAAAATCCAGAATACAAGTATGCGCACGATGGCATACACAAAGTAATTTTAACCGTAGAGCACCCAACAAGTGGTTGCAAAGACACCCAATCGATGCTGGTGCAATTGTTCAGCGACCCAACCAAAACTTTAAAAATCCCCAATGTGTTTACGCCAGACAACGATGGTAAGAACGATTGTTTTACAATAGAAGGTATTGATCCATCTTGTGATGAAGCAGAGGTATGGATTTATGACAGATGGGGCCTATTAATTTTCAATGGCTATTTACCTATCCAATGTTGGAATGGAGAACTTCGCAATTCAGAAGGTCAATTACCAAACGGTGTTTATTATTATTTAATGACCATAAAGAAAAAGGATGCAACAAGGGGCATGCAAACCACGAAATACAATGGTGTGATTCAACTCATCCGATAAAAAAAGCCACTGAACTTTCGAACAGTGGCCTTTCTATTATTTACAAACTATTAATATTTAAATTCCGAAGAGGCAAACACCTACAGAGAACAAGTGCTGATGCGGATTTGCATTGAGTGCATAAGCACTGCTTTTATACATGTCTGTGATAGAATATCGCGCATAAAGTGCCACATGGTCGTAGCCAACTCTAACAATTGCGTTCATTTGGGTAGGATTAATTTTAATATTCACATCTTCATTTCTTTTAAACTCCAAGGATTCACGGTCGCCTTTGGTGGTTAAATTGGTATTGCCATTAAAACTAAATTCTACACCAGCGGCAATGTTAAATTTATCGCCCTTGCTGTGGTATTCTAACAATACAGGAACAGTTAAATAGTGAATATTTAAACGGTTTTTATCGTAATTATTGACAGTATCCATTTGCGAAGTTAAGTAGCCATTGTTATCCAATTTTTGAAGCATTTGTTTGTTATTGTATTTCAAATAGTAGTTATTCGAACTTAAGCCATAGCTAAGCAAAACGCGACCTTTGTACAGGTTCATTTCTTGCTCAATAAGACCTAGGTTGATATTTGCACTCTTGTTCATTTTAGGATCAAATGCATTTGAATTACTCGCTTCATTCATTGTAGAAACGAACCCAAGGTCGAAGTTCGGCAACACTTTGGTTTCGATAAATTTTCTTTCTCCGTCTTTATTAGGCAAGGTTGGCATAAACTTAAACGTTTTTCTAGCGGTATCTTCAATGGCTGCGTTGTCCTCTAAGTTTTGAAAAGCCACTTTTATTATGATATCTCTTTTCAAAAAAGTGTCTTTAAACTTTACTGTTGTGGTACTTTCTTCGCCTTGTGGTTTTACAGTAACACCTTTACCTTTATAGGTAATATGAACGGTATCATTGGTGCTTTGTCCTTTTAAATTCAAGCTTGCATAAGCTAACATTAGGAATGTAACGATTATCTGTATTGGTTTCATGATGAATTAAATATTGTTTTTTAAATGAATGTTGTGGTTTAATGTTTAAAATCCTGCGATGATTTTGTATGCTCTATTTTCTAAAATAATTTTTCTATTGGTGAATCTACTTGTATCATTAACGACTTGCAATTTTGGGGCACTAAAAATTCTTGTCAATAAGTTTCTTTTTTCTTGTAATTTTTGACTTAAAATTGGTTTCTCTTCTGGCGCTTCTGTTTCGGTGTATACAGACAAGGAAACACCTGTATTCTCAGTTGATGCAAAGATGACTTGCGAGGCAATTGGTGTTACAATTTTTGTTGTAATTGGCTGTTCGCTCAAGGGTTTTTGTTCAGCTGTTTTTGGCGGTGTTTGATCTACCAATGCAGGTTCAAAATTCGAAATTGGCAAAGGTGATTCAGGAAGTCTTTGAGGATTAAATTGAGGACCTTGGCGATGTTTGGCAAGTGTTTCAATTTTTTGTTTAAATGTAACAACAGTATCCTTTTCTTTAAGGCGGTTGCTTACTGGCTCGTTTGTAGGTACTTTAATGATTTCTAATTTCGGATTCTTAGGTTTTTGATTCGCAACAAGATTATCTTCCTTAGCCGAATGGTTGATATAAAAAACCGAAGCTCCTATTGTTAGGCAAAGCATGGCAGCAACGCCATATTTCCACGACCAAAGCACTACTTTTCTTTTCTTTAAAAGAGGCGCTAATGGCATCACAATTAACTCATCATTCGGATTGAGCACTGTTTGTTGCCAAGCTTGCCACAAAGCACTGTATTCTTTGTCGGCAGATATGGCTTCTAGCAAGCGGGTTCTTTCCTCCCCTTGAATGTCGCCTTCCAAAAGCTGAAACATCAGTTCGTCGATATTTTCGCTATTAATTTTCATATGATATTTTCTAAATTAACGATATAGTTTTTTAATGTTTGTCTTCCTCTAAAAATGTAAACCTTTACCTGCGATTCGGTCAGTCCGGCAATCTTACCAATCTCTGCATAATCATAGCCTTCATAGTCGCGCAACATAATTACAGTTCTTTGTATCTCAGGCAATCGATCTAGTGCCTTGTTTACAATTGCTTTCATATCTGGTTGTGCAGCCTCTCTGCCATTTTCTTTAACATGTTCTGGCATTTCTACCATCTTTTTATCTCTTCGAATAAGGTCTATCATTTTGCGATACCCCGTTGTAAATAACCAACTCTTGGCTTTTGCAAATTCAACCTTATCAATGTTTAACCACAAGCCCTCAAAAGTATCCTGCACAATGTTCTCCGCATCTTCCCTTACCTTTAAATTCTTATAAATGAATCTAAACAAAGCATTGGCATGGGTTTCAACAGTAGTATTGTACTCCTTTTCGGTCATTGCTGTTATGATGGTATAACGAAGATAGTTTTTAGAAAGTTACAGACAGTCAAAAAAAAATCCTGATTGTTTTGCAATCAGGATTTTTAATTTATAAAGTTAAGCTTAGAATCTTTCGATGTCTGAGAAATAATAATTGCCTTCAATGGCCGCATTCTCGTCGCTATCGCTACCATGCACTGCATTGGCTTCGATGCTTTTTGCATATTTCTTACGAATGGTTCCTTCTTCAGCATTTGCTGGGTTGGTAGCACCAATTAATTTTCTGAAATCTTCAACCGCATTGTCTTTTTCAAGAATCGCAGCTACTATCGGACCGCTGCACATGAAACTTACTAATTCACCAAAGAATGAACGCTCAGCGTGAACTGCATAAAAACCTTCAGCTTGCGCTTTGGTAAGGTGAATGTATTTCATTGCTTTGATTTTAAAACCTGCAGTGATAATATCATCAATAATTTTACCTGTGTACCCATTCGCAACTGCATCGGGCTTTATCATCGTAAATGTTCTATTTGTTGTCATTTTTTGTATGAAATTTATGTTTTTTTAACGGGTGCAAAGGTAAGTATTTTTTTAGATAAAGTTTTATAAGTTCTACAAACTTATCTGAGCAGTCTTTAAACTGTCAATTAACCACTTTTAGAACAACTACTCGCTTATATAAACCCTTTTAACGCGCTGTGAAATGGCGGTTAAAACCTCGTAGGGAATCGTTTGCAAGTCTTTTGCTACCTCTAAAATACTTTGTTCGCGACCGAATAAAATGGCTTCATCGCCTTCATTACAAGGCACATCGCTTACATCTACCATGCACATGTCCATGCATACATTACCAACAATTGGCGCCTTTTTGCCGTTGATTAAAAAAGAACCTTTTCCATTGCTCAACAGCCTGTTCAATCCATCGGCATAACCTATGGCCAATACTGCTATTTTGCGCACCCTGTTCTCGATTGCCTTTCTTGCATAACCGACACTCTCGTTGGCAGCGATGGTTTTTATTTGAGAGATGCTTGTCTTTAAAGTAAAGACCGTTTCTAATTTATTTTGTTGGGTGCCCGATGGATCAATGCCATACAAGCCAATGCCCAAACGCACCATGTCGAAATCCTTTTGATCGAACCGCAGAATGGCTGCGGTATTACTTATATGGCGAATGGGCTTGTAGCCAATTGCACTGGTGATGGATTGGTATATGGTATTAAAAAGTTGAAATTGGTGTTTTGTGAAATCATCGAATGTAGCTTCATCGCTACCAGACAAATGCGAAAATACAGATTGTACCTGCAAGTGCTGATGGTTTACCAATAGCTCGCAGAGTTCAGCAATCTCCGATTGAGAAAAGCCTAAACGGTGCATACCTGTATCAATTTCAAGGTGAATTTTTAAAGAACGGCCATTTAAAAATTGTAGGATGGTTTTTAATTGTTCGATGCCAAAAACAACTGGTTCGAGGTGCTGCGTAATTAACTGCGACAAGGAATCAGGCTCTGTATTCATCACCATGATGGGCACTTGTACCCCATTTTGTCTTAGGGTTACGCCCTCATCTGTATATGCTACCGCTAAATAATCTACTTTGGTATCCAACATTTTAGCGATTTCGTAACTGCCACTACCGTAGGCAAAAGCTTTTACCATGCCCATAATTTTAGTACCAGTGGGCAAACTACTTTTTATGAAATTTAAATTTTGTAAGGCTGCCGTTAGATTAATTTCTAAAACTGTGCCATGGTTTTGACGTTCTAATTTCAGGGCTACTTTTTCGAATTGAAAAGAACGCGCACCCTTTAGCAGTATGGTTTCATTGTGAAACTGATTGGGGTTAAAATCGGCTAAAAACTTTTCGGTATTTTCATAAAACTGAAAGGCAGAAGAATTCGTAAAGGTGAACTTATACTCTAGTAACACGGGACCAATGCCTATGAAATGGTCAACTTTGTTGTCTATTAACAAAGCATCTACATGACCGCACCATTCGATATCCGTCAAACCACTTTGCTCTATATCCGATAATATAACCGTTGTTTTTTGGTGAATGCTTTGTTGTTTTAAAAATGAAAAGGCTGTACTTAATGCATTTAAATCATTGCTGTAACTATCATTAATTAATATGCTGCCGTTAATGGCTTGTTTTAATTCAAGTCGCATACTTACGGCCCTAAGCTTGCTAAAGTCAGCAGCTTCAAATGCGCCTAAGTGAAGCGTTATCAACCAACACAAACAAGCATTTTCAATGGCTGCATCATCCAAAAATGGCACGCTGATTTCATAGGTTTGTTGTTTGTAAACCCCAGTTAACAAACTGCTGTTGGTGTGTTTTAAAACCGATACTATGTTTAAATCAGCCTTGGGATTTTGAAAATCAAAACTCAAAAATTGTTGCCCTGAATTTACTTGAATTAGTGGGTTATACTGGGCCAATACAACCTTACAATGTTTGAACAACTTTAGCTTTTCGCTTAATTTGTGTTCAGAATTTTCGAACCCTTCATCGTGGGCCGAACCCATGTGCGTAAGCACGCCAATTTCAGGTTGAATAATTCTTTCCAAATTTTGCATCTCCTCTGCCTTAGAAATACCGGCTTCGAAAATTCCTAGGGTATGTTGTTCATTTAATGGCCATACACTTAGTGGCACACCAATCTGGCTGTTATAACTTTTAGGACTTGCACAAATTTTATACGCTTTACTCAACAATTGAATTAACCATTCTTTGACGATGGTTTTGCCATTGCTACCTGTAATTCCGATGACTGGCAATGCAAAATGTTTGCGGTGCATGCTAACAAGCGATTGCAAAGCCTCTAAAGTATCATCAACAATAAAAAAATTTGTACCTGGCGCAAGGTGAATGGGATGGTCTTTGGTAACAACAAATGTGTGAACCCCTTTTTTTATTAAATCATCGATGTACTTATGCCCGTCGTTTTGAACCGTTTGTAAAGCAAAGAAAATTGCGGTATCTGGCTGCACAACTGTTCGGCTGTCAATGATTAAGTGCCAATCTTTTTTCAAATCATGTTGACCCTTTAAAAGGGCATTCATCATTTCAGATATTTCGGCAAGGGTATACATTTAGGATACAAATTTGACCAATATTAAGCATTTATCATATTTTTTATTTAGGTTCGGACCATAATTCTGTCAATGAAGTTAAAACGCATCTTAGTCGACCCATTAATTTACATCCTTTTATTTGTAAATATTGGTTTGGCTTATGCCTATTTCAAACACATTGTTTCGGCTGAAACAATTTTGTACACCTACTTTTTTCAAAGCATTGTTATGGGTATCAGTTATTTTTTTCAACTGTTAACCCTCAGAGAATATTCTGTAAAGGATGTCAGCATCAATAACAAACCACTTGAGAAAACACCAAAAACAAATGGTTGCATCAGTTTCTTTTTTCTGTTTCATTTCGGTTTTTTTCACTTGGTCTACTACCTTTTTTTATCGGATATCATCGACCTTGAAAAGGATACGGATCTTGATTTCTTGCTATACGCCATTATCACCTTTGCAGTAGGCGAATTGCTCAATATCATCAAACAAAGATTTGGCAAACACAGCGAAGAAACCAATATTGGTGAGCTCATGTTCACGCCCTATTTGCGAATTATTCCCATGCATTTATTCATTATTTTTGGTGGCTTTTTTGGTCACCACAACCCTGGCATATTCATGTTGTTTATTATTCTTAAAATAATCAGCGATGTGGCCATGCATATTGTTATCAATAAAACTTACAAAGAAAAATCTAATACCTCTCCCATAACACATCAGCAATGAACGCCCACCTAAAACAACAACTTGGAGTATTTTCAGCCATCATGGTTGTCATCAGTGCAATGATAGGCAGTGGTGTATTTAAAAAAATTGCCACCATGAGCGATTTGTTGCATCACAGTGGCTGGGTGCTTTTGGCCTGGGCTGTTGCGGGATTAATAACACTTATGGGCTCGCTCAGCAATGCAGAAGTGGCGGGCATAATTGCAAAACCTGGTGGTCAATATGTATACTTTCAAGAGATGTATGGAAAATTATTTGCATTCCTTTTTGGCTGGGCTTCTTTCTCTGTTATTCAAACAGCAACTGCTTCGGCAGTGGCCTATATTTTTGCTGAATCATTGAACAATGTTTTAAATAGCTACCATCTTGCGCTGCCAAATTTACCCGATTCAATTGCGCAATTAACATTGTTTCACACCAAGGATTTCGACCTTATGCCATTTGCAAACTTTGGTGTTAAGACCCTAGCTGTTACATTGGTACTTATTCTTTCTTTTATCAATTACAGGGGCATTCAATATGGCGAAAAAATTGGCAACATCTTAGGCGGTACAGTGGTAGTGGGTGTTTTATTTGTGATATTACTTTCTTTCCTCAAGGGCGAGAACACCTCTATTTTTAACCAAACCATCCCATTTGAAGCCAACAATACTGAACAAAAATCTTTTTTATCCTTGTTTTTCTTGGCCATGGTAGCCGCTTTTTGGGCTTATGAAGGGTGGAATAATGTGGGGTTTCTTGCAGGTGAAATAAAAAATCCAAAAAGAAATATTCCAATTGCTTTAAGCTTTGGTACCCTTATCGTGATAGTTCTCTATTTATTAGTTAACACCGCATTTTTTAAAGTTGGCGGTATTGGTTTCTATCAAAACATTGCAGCCCAATCCAATACCATTGCTGCTGTTGAAGCCATGAATACCATTTGGATTTATGGTGGTTTATTTATTTCTGTATTAATTTTAATCAGCACGTTTAACAGCACGAACAATAGTTTAATGAGTGCCCCTAGAGTGTATTATGCCATGGCCATGGATGGCTTGTTCTTAAAAAGTGCTGCCCATATACATCCTAAGTTCAAAACACCACACAAAGCCATTCTAATGCAAATGTTTTGGTGTGTATTATTGATTATCACTGGCAGTTTCGATATGCTAAC
>CANFUB010000083.1 GCA_947450015.1 Bacteroidota bacterium
AAGGCTTCGGTTCTTGAGATTTCACCAAGTACTTTAAAAGGCGGTTTGGCATTGCGCGAAGCAGATACCATGTTTTCCCAATGGGCAATTAAACCTTTTAAATCGGCTTCAATTTCTTCGATACCTGCTTCTTCTGCGACGGTTCGAATAATAATCCCAAAATTCTTTGGGCGTATTGAATCAGTTAGTTGCTTTAAGCGTTTGCGATGAACAGGGTCATCTATTTTCTTAGAAATGGCAATGGTTTTGCCAAATGGCACCAAAACTGCAAAACGACCAGCAAAAGAAATATCAGTCGTAATTCTAGGACCTTTATTCGCAATTGGTTCTTTAAATATTTGAACCAATAACTCATCTCCTTTTTTTAAGATGTCGCTTATTTTACCAGTTTTTACAATTTCCTCTTCCAATGAAAACTCCTCAAGGCTGCCATTTTTCAGGCCGCCTTGGGTAATAATCTTAGTTAATTTGAGGATAGATTTAAAATTAGCTCCTAAATCTGTGTAATGTAAAAATGCATCCCTTTCGTGACCGACATCCAAGAATGCGGCATTTAGGTTTGGCATAATCTTTTTAACCTTGCCCAGATAAACGTCTCCTATCTGAAAAGAAGAAACAGATTCTTCTTTCATCAATTCAACTAATTGTTTATTAAAAAGTAAGGCTACATCAATTCCACCAGCGTTGCGATCTATAACAAGCTCATTCACAATGGTAAGAAGTTAAAAAACTGGAATTATCTTTTCTTATGACGATTCTTTCTCAATCTTTTTTTGCGCTTGTGTGTGGCAATTTTATGTCTTTTTCTTTTTTTTCCGCTTGGCATAATTTCTTTTATTTATAAATTTTATTTAATCCTTTGCGCCTTTTCTGACCAAAGTTTTGATTCCTTTTCATTTCCCATCTTCAGATAAATGTCGCTTAATTCAAGATAATTTTCCTGATTTTGGGGTTGCAAAGATACTAATTTTTTGAATCTTTCAATAGCTTTTTCAAATTGTTGTGTTTCTACAGCTAATTTTCCTAAATAATACAGTGCATCTGTATTGTTAGGTTGCGCTCTATTAACCTCTAGGAGCAATTTTGCTGGCTTCATTAAATCTAGTGGATCTGATGGTGGTTGCACATCATTTACATTCTTAGTACAGATGGCAAGGTCGATTTTAGCCGCATAATTCAATGGATTGATGGCGACACATTTCTCTAGATTCACTTTTGCTTTCTTCGTGAACATAAATTCATTCTCAGGCTGCTCATGTGAATATGTTTCTAACAAAAAATAACGTGCACTCTGTAAATAGCGCCAATCGGATTGTTGTTGTTCGGCCAATTTTTCGGCCAAAACACCTGCATACACATACTTTTTCATGGTATCCAATAACTCTATGGCCATTGAAAGGCGCAGCGTATCTGTAGAGTTTAATATATCCGGCTTCACAACATCGGTACTTGCGCCAATGTTCTTTAAAATATTGGTAAACTGATCGGTGGTTTGCTTTTGGGTCTCGGCCAAACGCGCCTCCTCCATCTTTTTAAAATCGATGGTTGCAGTACTGCGTTTCCAACCCATCCAAGAAAACAAACCCACTAATAAAAGAAAAGCAACCATTAAGGTTGCTTTAATTGTAAATAATTTCATTTTGCAAATTTACGATTCTATTTCTTCTTTTTTAGGCACAAAATCAGAAGGAACATTTTTCTTAATTTTTTCTAAGAAAACTTTTGAAGGTTTAAATTTAGGGATGAAATGCTCATCGATTACCAAGGCTGTATTTTTAGAGATGTTTCTAGCCACTTTCTTAGCTCTTTTTTTCAAAATGAAACTTCCGAATCCTCTGAAATAAAGGTTTTCGCCTTTGGCCATGTTGTTTTTTACAATCTTAAAAAAAGATTCGATAGACTCTGATATCATAACCTTGTCAATACCAGTCTTCTCTGCGATTTCGTTTACTACTTCTGCTTTTGTCATAACTAAATGTTGTTTATTTGAATATTATTATAGACTTTATAAATTGGATAACACACTATGAATCAAATTGTTTTAGAAATTTTAAATTGGTACCACAAAAATGCAAGAAATTTACCTTGGAGGGCTACAAACGACCCTTATAAAATTTGGCTTTCTGAAATAATACTTCAACAAACTCAGATAATTCAAGGCTTAACTTACTATGAGAAATTTTTAGAAAATTTTTCTTCGGTTAATAAACTGGCAAAAGCAGACGAAGATCAAATTTTAAAACTTTGGCAGGGCTTAGGTTATTACAGTAGAGCAAGAAATTTACACAAAGCAGCTAAAATGGTAGCTACCGAATTCAATGGTAAATTTCCAAGCACCTATAACGAAATCATCAAACTTCCAGGTGTTGGTGAATACACTGCAGCGGCCATTGCTTCATTTGCTTTCGAAGAACCATACCCCGTGCTTGATGGCAATGTTTTTAGGTTCATCTCACGTCTTTTCAATATCGACTTAGCTATTGATGAACAAAAAAACAGAAAAGTATTTATTGAACTGCTAATTGAATTAATGCAAGATCAACCGCCCAGTACTTTTAACAATGCGATGATGGAAATGGGTGCGACTGTTTGTAAACCGCAAAATCCGCTTTGTAGCATTTGCCCTGTTCAATCCTTTTGCGAAGCTTATAAAAAAGACACCATTTCAATCCGCCCAGTCAAAAATAAAAAAGTAACAGTAACAGTAAGGCACCTCAATTTCTTTTTTATCGAATATAACAGTGGCTTTTTTATTGAACAAAGGACAGGAAAAGGCATTTGGCAAAATTTATTTCAATTGCCCCTCATCGAAACAATAGATGAAGCAAAAACTAGTGATTTAACCACGCAATTAAAATCATTGTATAATTACAATGCAAAAAACAAAGTAATACACCAACAAAGCATACGCCACTTGTTAACGCACCAAACAATTGAAGCAAAATTTTGGTATATAAAGGTTGACCAAGAACCCCAGTTTAGAAACAAAAAAATGGTGTTCACCAATCTTTCTGACTATAAAAACTTTGCAGTTCCAAAATTGATAGAAAATTATTTATTACTTTTGTAGCATAATTTCACTTAAATTGTAACTTTTTAATATGGTAAATAAAGTCTTTTTGTTAGGTCGCCTGGGTAAAGATCCAGAAGTAAAATATCTTGATAATAATAGGGCTGTTGCTAATTTCACCCTTGCAACCAACGAGGTTTTTCTCGATAAATCTGGAAACAAAGTGGAACAAACAGATTGGCACAATATAGAAATGTGGGATGCATTAGCAAAAAATGCTGAGAAAGTATTAAAAAAAGGAAGAACTGTTTTTATAGAAGGAAAAATTAAGAATGACACTTGGGTTGACAAAGAAGGTAACAAAAGAACCACCATGCGCATAAGAGCTTTACAGTTCCAAGTAGTAAGTTCACCTAGCCCAAACAATGGCGAGCATTCTAACAACGATAAACATGAGCACAACAACGATAACAATCACGCACATGATGATTCAGATGCTGGCTTACCCTTTTAAAATTATTATATAATCAATGGTTGCAGACGACCCCTACCCTATACAATTTATTTTACTTCAAACCCAAAGTATAATCAATCCGAACCTTGCAAATGAAAGCTGGTTCTTTTTGATTGGTTCAATTCTAGCACTTATTTTTTTGATTGCTTGTTCAGGCTTTTTTTCTGCTTCAGAAAATGCATTGTTCTCTCTCTCCCAAACCGACCTTGAAGCACTTAAAAAAAGTGATACCCCCTCATCAAAAGCAGTTTTAAAATTATTAGGTCACCCACGAAAATTATTGGCCACCATATTAACCGCCAATAATTTTATCAATATCACTTTTGTAATTATAAGTTCGGCTTTTCTCGAAACGGTATTTAATTTTCCTAAAGGTGAACACGAAGAAATTTCTCTAACTGAATTTTTAGTTAAAGTAGTTGTGGTTACTTTTTTGTTGTTAATGCTTGGCGAAGTTTTACCTAAAGTTTATGCAACAAAAAAGAATTTAGCCATTGCCAAACTCACCGCTTTACCACTCATTTTTGCTCAAAAACTATTTGGTTTTATTGTTATACCAATGGTAAGTTTTACCACTTTTATTGATAAAAGAGTGCGCAAACATGAGCATTCTGTTTCTGCCGATGAGCTAAGTCATGCGATTGATATCACAGCTGACAGCAGTGCGAATAAAGACGAAAAGGAAATTTTAAAAGGCATCGTTAACTTCGGCAATAAAACAGTTCGTCAGATCATGAAGCACCGTGGCGATGTTTCGGCGCTCGACATTGAACTCAATTTTGAAGAAATGCTGAAAAGCATAACAGAATTAGGGTATAGTAGATTGCCGGTTTACGAAGAAAATTTCGACAACATAAAAGGCATCATTTACATTAAAGAATTATTGCCATTTATAAATGAATCCAAACAATTTGATTGGCGTAAACTTTTAAAACCTGCATTCTTCGTTCCAGACAATAAGCGCATCGATTTATTGCTTTCAGAATTCCAAGAACAACGCATGCACATGGCCATTGTAGTAGATGAATATGGCGGTAAACTTGGTATCGTTACAATGGAGGATATTTTAGAAGAAATTTTTGGTGAAATTAATGATGAGTTTGACGAAGAGCCATTGAGCTACAGCAAAATTGACGACAACAAATACATTATTGAAGGCAAGTTTCTCATCAATGATTTTTGTAAAATACTGAATATTGACAGCAACTTTTTTGATGATGTAAAAGGTGAAGCGGAAACAGTTGCAGGCATGCTTTTGGAATTAGCTGGAAAAATTCCTAATCGCGGTGAAACAATAAAATACGATAACTATAGTTTCTACATTGAATCGGTAGACAATAGAAGGATTAAACGCATTAAAGTAGAAATAGCATGAGTAGATTTGGGATTATAATATTTGCTTTACTAGGCATTGTAGCTTGCAATAATAATAGTTACGCACCAAAGCCTCATGGCTATCCAAGGGTTTACTACCCCGCTAAAGCTTACCAATTATTTGACACCAATGCGCCCTTTAGCTTTCTTTATCCTACCTATGCCCAGGTAAATCGCTACAACGAAGATGAAGTAGAAAAATATTGGTACAACATCAATTATTTGCCTTTCAATGCCACCTTACATATCAGTTATAAATCTTTTGAAAACCGCAATCAATTCGATTCATTGTTTGATGATACACGTAAGTTAGCTTATAAACATACCATCAAGGCAGATGAGATAGAAGAAATTGAAGTACACAATGCCAACACTGGCACTTCGGGTATCATTTACGATTTAAAAGGGAATACTGCTACCAATTTGAATTTTTATATCAGCGATGGTAAAAAACATTTCATGCGTGGAGCACTCTACTTCAATGCCAAAACAACAAATGACAGTATACTTCCTGTTTTTAATTTCCTCAGACAAGATGTTATTAAAATGATTGAAAGTACCAATTGGAAAAAAGATTAAAAAGCTTCAGCTACATCCAAATAAAAGCCATTTTGATTCTGATTGCCAAAGCCTTGATCTAATCTAAGATTCAATTTATCTTTTTTATTTATTGTTATTCTCAACCCTATGCCTGCATTTGGTTTAAATTTTATACCTGACCAATTGTACCATTTTTGAGGCATAAAGGCTCCCCCAAACCAACAAACTGCACCTATGCATTTATAAATAGTCGTTCTAAGTTCACTTTGAACCGAATACATGTTTTTGTAACGGTAGAAACCAGTGTAATATCCGCGCATCGAGTAGGCCCCTCCTATTTCCGACATATCTTTAAATGGCACATCGCCTTTAGAAATGTTTGCTTGAAATTGAAAAGCTAGCACATCGTGTTTGCTAAGTATTTTTAAAGGAAAGTATTTTCTGTAATCTATTTTTACTTGGTTGTATTGATAACTTTTGCCCTGCCATGAAGGATTCATAAAATAGGCGAGTTCCAAAAAATAACCTTTACTTGGAAAAACAAAATTATCCCTGGTCTCTATGGTAAATGCTGGCGCAAAACCTAACTCCCAATAGCCAAGATAGCCCAATGGTTTTTCTTGTATAAAGTGACCCTCACCCGACTTAATATTTGCGACCTTATTAAACCGTGTAATCAACCCCAAATAAATCCCTTTGCCTATTTTCTTATACCCCCTGAGGTCTAGAATTGTATTGTTGTATTCAATACTGTCCTTGTGCATTTTGGGCTGTTCGGTTTCCGATCCAAAATAAAACTCTGGGAAATATTTATAATTAAATTTAGAATTAAAAATATACTTGTTCTTTGGAAAATAGATGCGCGATTGGTTACCAATATTATATTGTTTGTTCATTGTATAAATAATAAAGTTCTGAGAAAATGAACCTTTGGTTAGGGTGTCTTTTTTTCGGTTTGTACTAAAATTAAGTGCAACGAGTGCCCCTATTCCCAATTTGGTTTCAGGCGAATAATAAACAATTGGCAATGGCGAAATGCGAAGTCTTTTAGAATTATTTAAATGCGCAGTATCCAATGTTTGGGCATTTAAATTGAACACTGTAATGAGTAATAAACCCAAAGTTGTGGCTTTTATATTTACATTCATTTTATTATTGAATTTTATAAATCACTTAATTATTTAAGTCGCTACAAAACAAATGACTTCTCAACTCTAGACTTTAAGGCAATAAACTGCATTATATCATTAATGTTTACTATTCCACAAGAACGGCTATTAAATTCCAAGTAATACCTAATTTTCAATGGTTTAGTGGTAATTATTCCAATTTTTTTGCATTAATTCGTAATTAAATACATACATCAATTGAAAAACGCAATTAATTTTCAGGAGCGGTTCAACCAGATTTTACAAGACCATGTACCATCTAACCTTTCTATTGCAAGAGAAATTAGCGAATTGTTAGACATTAGTTTAGATAGTACATACCGCAGGTTGAGAAACGAAACAGAGTACACTTTTAACGAAGTTGTCGCCATTTCGAACCATTTTAGAATTCCTTTCGAGAGCCTGGGTAACAATCAAGAAAATTTGGTAACCTTTAAAATCAATATTCTGAATAATGATATTGATTCTTATTTAAAATACCTCCAAAATATTTTAGTTAACATTGAAAGGCTGAGTCAGATTCCAGATGCAAGAATCACCATAGCGGCCGAAGACATCCCCGTTTTCTATCATTTCATTGCACCAAAACTTATGCAGTTCAAAATGATTTACTGGCTCAAGTCATTGATGAATGTTACCGATTTCCAATACACCAATTTCGAAAGCATTGTAATTCCTGATGCCATTATAAAAACCGCAAAGGATATCAATCATTATTACGAAAAAATTGATTCAACTGAAATATGGACCAATGAAACAATCTTAAGTACACTCAAGCAGATAAAATTTTATTGGGATGCAGGTTTCTTCAGTCAGACAGAGACAGCCTTTGGTATTTTAGATGATTTTGAAGGAATTATAAAAAACATACAAAAGAATGCTGATATCGGTTTCAAATATTCACACAACGGCACCATGAGCAATACTAAGTTTCAATTCTTTGTAAGTGATGTGATGATTGGCACAAATAGTATACTAGCAAAAACCAATGCATTTTCGGCCACCTACATCAGCTATAGCACATTTAATTTCATGCAAACGACCAACGAACAATTTAACCACCAAAATGAAAATTGGTTAAACAATATTCTTTCAAAATCGAATTTATTAAGTGGGGTTTCTGAGAAACAGAGAAATCAATTTTTCAAAAATATACACAAACAAATACAAGAAATGCGTGTCTATTTTGAGAACAACTAGCCTTTTAAAAGCGTGGAATTTTTGAGATACGTTTTAAATGGATAGTAGGCAAACACACATGCGCCATTGCTAATCGTACGCACCAAATTATTGATAACATTTTCGGACACGGCTGGGCAACCTTGACTGCGACCCAACCTTTGGTTGTTGCGAATGAATGATTCACTTACATAATCGGCTCCATGAATCACGATACCGCGTTCAAATGCTTTGCTATTAAATTTATTTTCGACACCAAACAACCTGAGTGAGGTTTCATGCTTGCCAGCATAAATATCGCCAGTTAGGAAAAAGCCTAAACTACTTTGAAACGAATTGGTGGTGTTAGAGAATTTACGCGCATACTCATTGCCACTGTTTTTACCATGTGCAACCAACTCGTGAAACAGAACTTTTAAGTGGCGTAAATCAACCACCCACAATCTTTTTTGATTCGATGAAAGCGAATAATCAATGATGGTTAAAGTATCCTTCTTTTGCAGACTCCCTTGGTTTAATAAATTGAAATAACCCTTCAGTGCATAGTTGAAAACTTTTTTATTCAAGACATGCTCTGATTGAAAAATGCCAGAATAAAAACTATCTACAACCCTTTCCGAATTCACCATTACGCATACATCATGGCAACTATTAACCGATGCAATACTTGTAGAATCCTTTATTATCAAAGGTTCTACAACTATACCTCCCCCCATTTTATAAGTATATGCACTTATAAAAAAGGCAATAAGCACTACCGGGAATGTATTTTTTACTATACGCACAGACTACAAAGATACAAAAATTGTGGATAAGTGCCAAATTTTTGTATTCCCAACCCTTGATAGCAGTGGTTCTTGGCATTTCAGAACCATCAAACTACTTTTCCCCATTCAACTTAAATTTAAATTCCACTTAAAAATATTAAAACAATACAAAATCAGTTTTTAACCATTGATTAAATATTGGCAAGTAGAAAATACTATGTTAAAGGAATAATAATTAGTTCAGCTTTTTTTTAATGATTCTATTCAATTGAAATAGCTTTTAAATTATTTATATCACGTATTTTCGCGACATAAAACCTATTTATCCTAAATGAGCACAAAAGTTGACCTGGCGTTCAATCAAAACGAAGACTTAAATAAACAATTGGTATTCGACTTAAAAACACGATTCAAAAAAGTTGTATTGGGCGGAGGCGAAAAAGCTGCAGCTAAGCAAAAAGAAAAGGGCAAAATGTTATGCCGCGAGCGCATTGATTATTTACGCGACCAGGATAAACCATTTGTAGAAATTGGCGCATTTACTGGCGAAGGCATGTACAAAGAATATGGTGGCTGCCCTAGCGGTGGTGTTGTTGCAGGTATTGGCTATGTGAGTGGCAAACAGTGCATGATTGTTGCCAATGATGCAACCGTTAAAGCTGGTGCTTGGTTTCCTATAACCGCCAAAAAGAATTTAAGAGCACAAGAGATTGCCATGGAAAACCGTTTACCCATTATATATTTGGTAGACAGTGCTGGTGTATTTCTTCCAATGCAAGATGAAATTTTTCCTGACAAAGAACATTTTGGAAGAATGTTTAGAAATAATGCCTTGATGAGTAGCATGGGCATCACACAAATTGCGGCTGTTATGGGCAGTTGTGTGGCTGGTGGCGCTTACTTGCCAATTATGAGCGATGAAGCCCTCATTGTTGAAGGTACAGGGTCAATATTTTTAGCTGGTAGTTATTTAGTAAAAGCAGCCATAGGCGAAGATATTGATA
>CANFUB010000084.1 GCA_947450015.1 Bacteroidota bacterium
AATTCAGTAGGTGAGGTTGTTAAAACAGTAACAGTAAACAGCAACAATGCGGATATTGATTTATCAATGTATGCAAACGGTGTTTACATGGTGAAAGTTATTGCTGACAATCAAGTTGCTACTAAAGCAATCGTATTAAATAAATAATTAATCACACTTTATATAAAGCCCGAACCAATTGGTTCGGGCTTTTTTTGTTATAACGTTTTCTGCCGCTTTCAATATTCGAAAGTTTTTTAATTGTAAGCGAATAGCGTTCTTTGTAGTATGATAGAAGTAAGCATTGAAGATAGGATTGGTACTATTTTGTTAAATAGGCCAGAGAAAAGAAATGCCTTAAACAATGAAATGGCGGTGAAACTACATGAAGCATTGGTGCAGTTAAAAAATGACGATAGTTGTAAAGTTGTTATCCTTAAAGCCAATGGAGATGCTTTTTGTGCAGGTGCTGATTTGGCCTACTTACAATTATTGCAAAATAATACCTATGACGAAAATTTATTAGATTCCAAACAACTTATGGAAATGTATAATACCTTGTACCATTTTCCTAAGATTACCATAGCGCAGGTTGAAGGACCGGCTTTAGCTGGAGGTTGTGGTTTAGCAGGATTATGTGATTTCTGTTTTGCAACACCAAATTCTCAATTTGGTTATACCGAGGTTAAAATTGGTTTTATTCCGGCCATTGTATCTGTTTTCTTAACACGTAAGATTGGCGAAAATTTAGCAAAACAACTTTTACTAACAGGAAATATCATTTCTGCCGAAGAAGCTTTTCAAATGCACCTTATAACAAAAGTTATAGATGCCAACACAATTGCCGAAGAAGTTCAGTCTTTCTCGCAAAAAATACTAAAATCGGTTTCTGGAGAATCTATAGCACTTACGAAAGAATTAATGGCAAGTTTTCCTGGAAATTCAATTAATGAACAACTTGAAATGGCAGCGACATTTAATGCAAAAGCGCGAGCAACGAATGATTGTAAAAAGGGTATATCTGCTTTTCTAAATAAAGAAAAATTAACTTGGTGATACGCTTTATTGATACCCATGCGCACCTATACGCAGAAGAGTTTGATTTGGATAGATCAGAGGTGATTGGTAGAGCAATTGAAAATGGTGTTACTAAAATACTATTACCTAATATTGATATACAAAGTATAGATGGTTTGAAATCTTTAGTAGAAACGTATCCCCAAAATTGTTTTGCAATGCTAGGGTTACACCCATGTTCTGTCGATGATCAATACAAATCAGTACTTGCCGAAATTGAGTCTGCTACCCAAAGCATAAAAATTAATGCCATTGGCGAAATTGGTATTGATTTATATTGGGATACAACGTTTAAAAATCAACAGATAGATGCTTTTGTCGTGCAATGCCATTGGGCCAATCGCATGGAGAAGCCAATTGCTATACATACACGCAACGCGACCAGAGAAACTTTAGATGCCTTAAATACTTTAGAAAAGCAGCCGGGTGGTGTTTTTCATTGCTTTGGAGGCACCTTGGAAGAGGCACATGAAATAATTGATTTAGGCTATTCATTAGGTATCGGAGGGGTGCTAACCTACAAAAATTCAAATTTGGCCGCTATATTGCCTCAAATAAGCTTAGATCACATATTGTTAGAGACAGATGCACCCTATTTGAGTCCAGCGCCACATAGAGGTAAAAGAAACGAAAGCATGTATATTTCTATCATCGCAAAAAAATTAGCAGAAGTATACGATTTGCCCGTCGAGACAATTGCTGAAATAACTACACGTAATGCCTGTCAACTTTTCAAAATATAATTTTCACTTACAATGATTATTCCACCATATCTTAAACTTGGAGATACTATTGCTATAGCAGCGCCTGCTAGGAGTATTAGTTTTGAACAACTTCAAGCCGCAAAAAATTGGGTTGAAAATAAAGGTTATAATATTTATATACACCCAGCTTTATATGCTGTAGAGAATCAAATGGGAGGTTCTGATAGTCATAGAGCAAAAGTATTCAATGAATTATTAGGAATGGATAATATTCAAGCTATATGGTGCGCTAGAGGAGGTTATGGCAGTTTAAGAATGGTAGATAGAATCGACATTAATTTATTAATACAACATCCTAAGTGGATTATGGGATTTAGCGATATAACAATCATCCATAATCATATTTTAAGAAATTGTGCTCAGGCCGTTCTACATTCTACTATGCCAATTTTCATGGATCAGAAAGTTGGAGAGGATTACAACTCGGTTGGAGTAGCAATTGATAGTATGTTAACTGTAATTACTGGTCAGCCTTATCAATTTGAATTAAGCGGTCATGAGATAATAAATGAAAAGGATTTTGAGGGTACAATTGTTGGTGGTAATTTGTCGGTATTGGCGAGTATTGTTGACAGTGTATCTGAGATGCCCTTTGATAATACAATACTCTTTATCGAGGATTTAGATGAATACTATTACCATATTGACAGAATTATGCTAATGCTAAAAAGAAGCGGCAGACTTAATGGTCTTAAAGCCTTATTGGTTGGTAGCTTTACTAATATGCACGACCATACAATACCATTTGGACAAGATGTAAAAGGCATTATCCGACAACATTGTTCAGACTATGGCTACCCTATTATTTTTGATATTGATGCAGGACACCACCTTAAAAATATGGCAATTCCTTTTGGAACACATGTTTCATTTCAAGATGGAATACTTACATTTGCAACCGCGTGAAACTAGTAATCAAACAAATAACGAAATTTTTTATCATTGGGGTATCTGCTGTTTTGGTAGATTTAATTGTTTATTATGCCTTATCTGATTTATTAGCAATTAATATTGATTTTTCGAAAGCTGCAGGGTTTTTAATAGGCTCAGTATATACTTATTATTTGAATAAGAAATGGACTTGGAGACATACAGAAAAAACAAATAAAGGAATGGTTGGTAGGTTCGCCATCATTTACGCGATATCATTTATTTTTAATATTCTTATTAACAAGTATAGCTTGGTATTTATTCCTGATTTTGAAATAGCATCTTCGATTACCTTCTCTAACAAAGATGTAATGACACTTTTTTCGGTTAAAGGAGACAAGTTTATGGCCTTTTTCTTTGCAACTGTTTTCAGTGCTATTTTTAATTTTCTTGGCCAAAAATATTGGGTTTTTTCAGGAGCCGCTTCCGATCCAAAAGATGATACTAATATCGAGGTATCATAATCGTTCAAGGGTTGTTGGGAATGGCTACAACAATTAATATATCTTAAATTTTAGTTAGAAACTATATTGAAAACTGAAAGGGTCATTTTACTAGCTGGAGGTAACCATCCTAATACACTCGAATTGCTTAACAATGCTATGAAAATGCTTGGGAATGAAGTGGGTGAAGTTATTTGCACATCATCCTTGTACAAAACAGCCGCATGGGGTCCTATTCCACAGCCAGATTTTGTGAATATTGCAATCGTTTTAAACGCGAATTTTCCTGCCCAATTATTGCTAAAAAAAATTTTATCGATAGAAGCAAGACTAGGTAGAAGAAGGACTATTAAATATGGTCCTAGGACAATTGATATTGATGTACTCTTTTATGGTAATCAGATAATAAATAGCAAAACTTTAACGGTTCCACACCCAGAGATTGCAAATAGAAGGTTCGTGTTAATGCCTTGTTGTGAACTAATTCCAAATTTTATTCATCCAAAACTAAAAATGCCTTTGCACGCGCTCCTATTAAATTGCCCAGATAAATTGGAGGTGAGTTTATGGTAAATCATATATCAAATCAGTTGCCATTGTATTTATTACCAAGTGTTGATTGGTTTGCCGAGGCGATTTGTGCAGAGTCTATAGTATTAGGTGACGAAGAACAGTTTACAAAGCAAACAGAAAGGAATAGATTAATGTATGGTACTTTTCAAGGTACTAAAACATTCAGTATTCCGCTGATTAATAACACCATTGGTTTCGGTTTTGATAGGGTTTTGATAAGTTACGATACGAATTGGCCACAGCAATTGGTCAATGCCCTTAAAACGGCTTATGGCAAAAGTCCCTTTTTTGAATACTATGGTTATCGGTTTGAAGCCATCATTTTAAGTAGACCCTCTAACTTATGGGATCTAAACTTTAACTTACTTAGTGAAATTATTAATTGCTTAAGAATTGATATTCCAATTTCAATTCAAAAGATTAAAGCGATTAATTCAGAAACCCTTCACGAGGTAATTCCATATTATCAGGTTTTCAGTGAAAAAACAGAATTTCAACCCCATTTGACAATTTTAGATTTAATTTATAATGAGGGCCCAGACGCAATACATGTTCTAAGAAAAATGAACAAATCAAGTCTCCATATTTAATTTTAAACATCTGTTTGTCAGTAACATAAATCAATATATTTAATTTTGGTTTAAGTCATTTAGGGGGTGTACCTAATAAAATTGTTTTAGTAGGTAACATACACTAGTTAATTATGAAAGAAGAAATTCAAGCAAACATCTTTACAAAGTATTTGGCAGGATTGTGCTCTGCTGAAGAAGAACAATTTTTGAAAAATTGGTTAAAGAATAATCCAGCGAATCAGCTATTTTTGGGCTTTGTACAACAAAATTTTCCGCAAGCAATTAGAGTAGTTAAATAAGTGTCGAATTCATTCCAGCATAATATCCCTGATTATATTACCAAGGCACTTGGTGATGAAGGTGTACTGTCTGATAATGATAATGTAAAAATTCAAGAGATTCTCAATGTATCCGAAGGTTTTGCTTATCCTGAGTCGAAGGTTAGCAATAATTGGGTAAAGCTTAAAGCAGAAATTGAAGGTTTGCCAGTTGCAGAGCAACGTAAGGTCTCTATGGTTCCAATGATTATTAGATGGTCGGTTGCAGCCATGCTAGTAGTTGCAGTTTCCTTGAGTATATGGAAATTCAATTCAGGAAATTCAAAAAGTGAATTTGTTTATAGCACTGATAAAGATTTAAAAGTATTAAATCTTGCAGATGGTTCCAAAATCACACTCAATAGTTTTTCCAAGTTAATTACAAATGACTTAAGCACCGACTCGCGTGAAGTTGTTTTAATTGGTGAAGCATTTTTTGAGGTTAGTCACAATGAAACGCCATTCATTGTTAAAACAGAAAGAGGTAATATTAATGTTACAGGTACAAAGTTTAGTGTTAAAAATAGACTCAATATGCCACTTCAAGTTGCGTTGGCAGAAGGCCAAGTAATTTTTAAGTCGGATAAAAAGACGATTACTTTAAAGCCAGGCGAAATTATAACCGCCAAAGACAAAAACACCATCTTCAAATCAGCCACAAGCATCGCTACCTATAGTTGGATTGACTCCAAATTGGTATTTGAGAATGAGGTTTTGTCTACAATAATAACAAGTTTAGAAAATCAATACAATGTTAAGTTTGATTATGACACTTCTTTAAAGAATGAGAGATTGACACTTACATTTGATCATCTATCAGCAACACAAGCAGCTGAATTACTTAGCCGAACCTTAAATTCAAAGGTTAACATCCAATAACTATTTAAAAAAGCGTTAATTTAGCAGTCTGAATGTTAATCAGGACTGTTTTATTTTATTGCCTTTTTTTCAGTGTGTTTATTCAAAAATTAGATGCACAAAATAAGCTATTGAATAAAAGAATTTCGTTGTCTGTAAAGAAGCAAACAATCCCCGAAATTCTAAAAATTATTCAAGATAAATCAGGCGCTACCTTTAATTACAACCAAAGAATTATCCCTTCGGGTAAATATTCACTAAAGGTAAAAGAGGAGGAATTGGGTGTTGTTTTGGTTTTATTACTGCAACCACACAAACTCAACTTTAGTCTATTATACGGCAACAACATTGTTATTTCTAAGCAGGCTTCAAAGGTTGTTAAACATACAATTTCAGGTTTTGTTTATGATGAATCAACAGGCGAAAAATTAATCAATGCAAATGTTTACAATCTATATTCTTTAAAAGGAACAACCACAAATCAGGATGGCTTTTATAGTTTGACGCTTGAGGAGGACAGTGTGAACCTAGTGTTTTCATATGTTGGATACCATTCCGTTAATGCTGTATTTATGCTAAATGCCAATTTTATCTATAGTGTAAATTTACAAAATAACTCGAGTTTGCCATTGTTCACGATGAACTCGAAACCTGACAATAACACCCAGTTTAAACCGGATGAATACCGATTAAATGCCAATACGCTTAAACAATTTCCTGTGTTGTTTGGTGAAACGGATGTTATCAAGTCTTTGCAATTATTGCCTGGTGTGAGTGCTGGTAATGATGGTACGACTGGGTTAAACATTCGCGGTGGTGGTCCTGATCAAAATCTTATATTATTAGATGATGTGCCTGTTTATAACCCGTCTCATATTTATGGCTTTTTCAGTATTTTTAATTCTGACGTTGTAAAGGATGTAACGCTAGTAAAAGGCGGCATGAGTTCCCGATATGGCGGCAGGTTGAGCAGTGTCATAGATGTTAGGACAATTGATGGCAATACAAAGAAAATTAATTGTCAGTTTTCCATTGGTGTTTTGGCTTCCAAATTCACCATGAATGGCCCAATAACAAAGAACAAAAAGACAACCTTTGTTGCCTCTGGAAGACGATCATACCTTGATGTATTAAACAGTTTGACCCAAAGTAATTACTTCCAAAATCAGTTTTCACCAATCTATTCAAGTTATTATTTCTATGATGTTAATGGTAAAATCAACCACCGATTTAATGCCAAACATCAACTATCATTATCATATTACAGTGGAATTGATAATTCATTTATTAAAAATTCTTTCAAAGCCAAAGATCCAGATAAGATTGTAACAGAAAAGGATGATCAAAATCTGTTTTGGGGCAATAAATTAGCGTCCTTGCGTTATAACCATGTGATATCTCCAAAGTTGTTCGGTTGGTTTTTAGTTTCATACAGTAAATACAATTTTGGGAATGAATCGCATTATGCCTACACCGAAAGAAACGATACCCAAGCAATAGAGACAAAGTACAACTACCGTTTTATTTCCATCATTAGAGACTTGAATGCAATGTATAACATAGAGTATAAGCCTATCAGTTGGTTAAATATAAAATCAGGAACTGGATTTGTATTTCATCAGTTTGCACGCGAGGTAAGCTCATCATCATCGACGATTGTAAGTAGTATACCACTTGCCAAAGAATCTATTAATAGCATTGAATTTAATGCTTATTCAGATGTGTACATCAAATTTCATAGGAAATTTAGCAGCACAATAGGTGCACATTTCGCTCAGTTTAATTTATTGGGAACGCAATATTCTAAGGTTCAACCCAGGGTCAATATCAACTACAAACCACACAAACATTTGCTAATTCATGCATCTTATGCAACATCGATGCAATTTTTACATTTACTAACGAATGCTACGGCTGGATTGCCTATCGACTTATGGCTACCGTCTACCAATAAAATAAAACCAGAATTTTCAGATATCACTAGTTTAGGAGTGAGTTATTCTAAGGGTAAATTCGTGTTTAATATCGAAGGCTTCAATAAGAATATGAATAATCTTATTGAGTACAAGGAGCAAGCCAATTACATTGGAAAGGACAATAATTGGGAAGATAAAGTGACCACTGGTAGAGGCTGGGCCTATGGTTTAGAAGGTTTGATTGAAAAAAGAAATGGTAAAACAACGGGTTGGTTAAGTTATACCTATAGTTGGAATTA
Organism: Bacteroidota bacterium; assembly: GCA_947450015.1. Taxonomy (GTDB): domain Bacteria; phylum Bacteroidota; class Bacteroidia; order NS11-12g; family UBA955; genus JABMMZ01. Next base: position 7,729 of record CANFUB010000084.1, read on the forward strand.
TAGACAATTTGATGCAATCAATTCAGGTAAAATATTTCCGTATAAATATGATAGACGACATAATTTAGCATTGGTTGTAAATCATAAGTTTAATGAAAAATTTGAAGGAACTATGACTTGGGTCTATACGACTGGAGCAAACACAACCCTACCTATTCAGGTTTATTATGTTAATTCCGGTGTTTCACCCGAGAATGCGGTTTATGTATATGGTGAAAGAAATGCCTATAAGTTTCCTAATTATCACCGGATGGATTTATGCATTAATTACAAAAAAGAAAGGCCTAATTTTACAAGAATTTGGAGCGTTGGGGCCTATAATGTATACAATAGATTAAATGCATTTTACGTAACACCGGCCTACAATAAGAGCGGTGATAGAACTTTGCAATTAGTAAGTTTATTCCCAATTCTACCTAACATAAGTTATAAAATAAGATTTTGAGAAAGTGCCTTTACATATTATTTTTACTTACTGCACTTTCATGTAGAAAGGAAATAGAATTTAAACTACCACCAGGCACGCAATCGTTGGTCGTTAATTCTAGTTTATGCAATGATAGTTTAATAGGGTTAAAATTAACGTATACCCAAGCCATTAATGATAATAGCGCGATAAATACAGAAAATAACGCTACCATTGAATTATTAGATAAAGATTCTCTGCTTTTAGAGAAAATAACTAATTCTCAAAATGGATTCTATCAAACCATAACCACCAAAGCCAAAGCATCTACTTGCTATTTATTGAAAATATCGACTCCGCAAGCTGTTTATTGGATGAAGGATAGCTGCCCGGGAAAATGTTTGGGGTCTATATTGAAAGTTGACAGCACCATTTTTCAAGGTAAAACTAATTTTTACAGAATTAAGTTTCAATTAAAGGATTTGCAAACTTGCACAAACTATTATGGTTTGAAAATGAAACATACTTATGAAAGTTATAGTGTTGGCATTGGAGGTAAGGTGGATACCACACTTACTGAAGAATGGATTGATGTTGAAACCAATGATCCCCTGTTGACACAAGATGAAAATAATAAATTCACTAAGAAACATTTGTTGTTTAATGATGCTTTTTTTAATCATAGTACCATTAATTTCAGCTTTGGAACCTCGTTGATAGCGAATTCAAATAGTAGAAAAACTAAGCAGTTAAGCATTGATCTTGAACAGTATTCCATTGATGCTTATCAATTTTATACGACCCTATTTGAACATATGTTTTATCAGAATGATCCTTTTTCACAACCGACCCTTGTAAAGGGCAATATTAATGGCGCATATGGTAGCTTTGTTGGTAAAAATATCAATAGAACAGTAATTCTGTTCAAATATTAATTTCATTATTTGACATAGATGCTTGATTTTTGCAAAAAATATTAAAATAAATGAGTTTATTAGTAACGGGAACAGTTGCATTTGATGCGATAGAAACACCATTTGGTAAAACAGACAAAATAATTGGAGGGGCTGCCACCTATGTGAGTTTAGCTGCTTCCTATTTCACTAAGGATATTGGTTTAATCGCAGTGGTTGGCGATGATTTTCCTCAAGCATATATTCAATTGTTAAATGATAAAGGCATTGATACAAAAGGCTTACAAGTAAAGGAAAACGAAAAATCATTTTTTTGGAGTGGCAGATATTTTAATGATATGAACAGCAGGGAGACGCTTGTTACTGAATTAAATGTTTTAGCTGATTTTGATCCCAAAGTTCCTGAAAATTGGACAACGCCTGATTTCCTAATGTTAGGTAATTTAGC
>CANFUB010000085.1 GCA_947450015.1 Bacteroidota bacterium
ATATCTGCTCAATGCGCTCGCTTTGTAAGTATGTATTTTCTAAAGGTGTTGGATAAATATTTTTACCTAAGCTGGTCTTCAACATATTTTTTAAACGGTCGGTAATTTTCAAATACCCTTTTTCAAATTTCCCGATATCGCCCGTATGAAACCAACCCTCCGCATCCATAACCACAGCGGTTTCGGAAGGATTGTTGTAATAGCCTAACATGATATTAGGACCTTTGCACAATATCTCACCTTCGGCACTTTCAAAATCAGGTTTAAAACTATCGTAGGTTTGTATGGTAATAATTTCTTTTGATTCCACATTTTGAATGGCCACTTGTTGACGAGGTGCCACTCTACCACTGGTGCCATGTACCTGTCTTTCGTATTCATTTACTGTTACAAATGGCGATGTTTCTGTTAAACCATAACCCTGTTGACAGCGGATGCCAATGTTTCCAAAAAATTCGCCCACATGTTGTGGTAAAGCACCACCTCCAGATACCAATAATTTTAAACGCCCGCCCAATTTAGCTTTGATCTTACTAAACACTAATTTTTCTGCCAAGGCATGTTGTATGCTAAGCAGAGGACCAATCATTTTATGCTCCTCTTTTCGCAATCTGTGGGCCTCTCCTACTTTCAAACTCCAGAAAAATATTTTACTGGCGATTCCACCTTTGTCTACCGCATTCCCTCTAATTCTTGCCTCCAAGCGCTCTAATAAACGCGGTACGCAAGTCATAATGGTTGGATGTATCTCTTGAAAATTCTGTGAAATCTTTTCTATGCTTTCTGTGTAGGCAATTTGAGCACCAATAAAAGTTGGCAAATAATACCCCGCCATGCGCTCATATACGTGACTCAATGGTAAAAATGATAGCATCCTATCATCTTTGTTTATACTAGAACAAAGCTCTTTCGCATCGTAACAATTGCTCATGAAATTATAATGACTCAACATAGCGCCTTTTGGCACGCCAGTTGTCCCACTGGTATAAATAAGTGCGGCCAAATCGCTGTGTTGAATGGTTGGCAATACAGCCTCAACCTCCGCTTTTAAACTTGGCCAAAGTTGAGCACCCTCAGCCTTAATATCGGTTAACAACCTTAATTTATCATCTGGCGATTTATAATCAAATGCTAAGAATACCTTCTCGATGGTTGGGCAATTGGCTTCCACTTTCTGAAATTTTTTCAATAAAAACGGAGTGCCTAACAATACTGCTTTTGCGCCACTATCATTTAAAATAAATTGGGTTTCCTCTGCCGTTAAAGTAGGGAAGATAGAAACATTGACAGCACCCAATTTCTGAAGTGCTTGATCGTAATAAACAAACTCAGGACAATTTTCTAAAATAATTGCCACTTTATCGCCTCTTCGAATACCAATACTGTAAAGGTATGCGGCCCATTTTTCTATTTCTTCAAATGTTTGACGGTAGGTTATAGCCTCGTATTGTCCATTTACTTTTTCGAACAAAAAGGGATGTTCAGGGGTATGAATTACATTAGCAGAATGTATTAGAAATTCATGTAATGAACCAAAATCAGGATCTTTAAATGCCATGTTAATTAAAATATGAATTGCGAAAATATAGTTTTTTTATTGAATCCGCTTTGGTTAAAAAATAAGGCGTAAAAAAAATATTTTTTCATTGTTTTACAAGACAATCGTAGACCCTTGTTTTAAAACAAGTTAAATGATTGATAGTGCCAATATGGTTTTATTTCACTGCCAAATTTGCTGTAAAAATATGCCACACCTTCTATTTCACTGCCTTCAAAATCAAGTACCATTGCTTGTCCTGCATAGCGTTGAATAACTTCATCAATTAAGCTATTCATGATACCAAATTTTTTACCTGCAGCTGTTGCACCACCATTCATATAAAACAGGTAGCCAGGACTTGTAAAAAACAAAACAGCCCCTAATAACTCACCATCTAAAAAAGCACCTAGTGTTAGTAGCCGTCCTTTTGAAAAGGCAATATCACAATTGTTAGCCAATTGCTTGTAATGCTGGTCGGTTAGTTCTGGATTTAAGCTTCCCCAAGCTTGCCTATTTATTGAAATAACATCAAGTGCTGGTAGGCCCCATTTAAAAACAATGTCCTGGCGTTCAACCTTGCGAATGTTCTTTTTTACATCGGGATTGTAATTAGCTGCAATTGCCGCATAGGATGGTTTTAAATCTAGTTGGTAGTTGTTGCGCAACTTGCCCTTAGAGGGGGCTCCATGCAACAAATTCAATTGGATATCAATCCAAAAATAACTACGTGGTATGGCTTTTAAAAAATCATTTAATGAAAACTTAGAATCCACCGGTCCAAAGACCCCCAGCTGCTGGCAAAAATACGGTTGATAGATGTACTTGAGTCCAAACTTTTTTTTCCAAGGCATCGGAAACACCGCTTCATAATCACCCACTACAAGGGCATCCCATTGATTGGAAGTGATGGTGTTTAAATACCAAGCATATCCATAAATAAGTGGGGCACTACATTTTTCAATGGCTAAATCCCATTTAACAAAATCTATTTGATGGTGTTTGATTCGCTTAATTTTCATTTTTTAACCAATTTTCAAACACACTTCTCCATCCTTTCCAAGTATCGTAATCGCTTAATGATTCGTTATGAAAAACAAAACAAAAACGGCCTTTCGTCTCCTCAATTTGTTGTCGCATCAAGGCAATTGAATTTATTGCTTCGGTTGGCGTCAATTTCATGAATTCTTTGTAGGCAACATCCATTGCAGAAAACGGCACAAGCTCTAAACATGTTGACTCTTCTAACATTAGATTATACCAATAAAAGGGTTTCGAAGTTGAGGCCCTAAAACCTGGCACCTCCGAATAGCCCATGGAATACTCCTTTTGAATGCCCAGTGAAACCAAATCACTATAGGTTTGTGGTAAGGAAAAACGTAAATAGTGTTGACGACTTTTTACCACTTTTTGACCTATCATATTTTCTAGTATTGCCTTTTCTTTTGCAATGGTTTCCTTATTCAAAAACGAAGCATAACTGGGATGCAAACCAACCGCATGCCCCTCGGCTAACAACCGATTAAGGATGTTCTGAAAATCTTTGCGCGAAGGATTAAGGTTTTTATCATAAATACCATGGTCACCCACTTGCACAAAGTAATGGGCTTTAATACCGTGTTCCTTGAGTACTTTTAATTGGTAATCAAAATTATCAAAAGGATCTTGTCTACCAAAAAAAATAACACCAACTCTATTATTGATTTGTTTCCAATTGAACTTGAATAAATCGCGCAGAAAACCGCCCATTTGCCGCTTAAACCCTTTGCCCTTGTAAGTAAAAACAGCATCTATGTCAATGGTGGGTTCAGCCTTCAAGTTTCTTTCTTTTAATTTTATTACACCAGGATGCAAAACTTCTAAATACGACTGAAAATAGCTAACCCAGCAGTCTACCAAAGGTATATGCAAAACATTGTGCTTGTACAAAATAGATTGCTTGTATGAAAAACGTTTGTGCTGATCGTATTCTGTTGCCTGGTATTCTTCATAGCGTGAAAGACAATAAAAGATGGCGCTAAAAATATCAAAGCCTAGGTCCGTATCATTTGCAAATATTAAAGACAATGAATTCACTTTTTTGAAATTAATTTCTACGTGCTTAATTCCCGTTTGGTCTAAAAATCCTGAAGGATTAATATTCAACCAACCTTCTAGTAAAGTATTGCTATAATTGATATGAACAGTGGCGGAATCACTGCGAATTGGGTTGTTCAATAACTGATAAGCACAACCAAATTGTTGTCCAAAAATATAGTCTAAAACATATTTTGTTCGATTAGAATGGTATGGCGTATAAATTACTATCAAATTTTTACTATTTTTGCCTTTTTACGCAAATAAACAATATTTTTAATGAAAGTTGCTCTAATTACAGGAATTACTGGTCAAGATGGTGCCTATTTAGCTGAATTTCTTTTGAAGAAAGGCTATGTAGTTCACGGACTAAAGAGAAGAAGTTCTTTGTTCAACACCGATAGAATTGACCATTTGTACCAAGACCCACATGTTCCCAATGCAAATTTAAAATTGCATTTTGGTGATTTAACTGACAGCACGAATTTAATCCGATTGATTCAAGAAATTCAGCCGGATGAAATTTATAATTTAGCGGCAATGAGCCACGTGCATGTGAGTTTTGAAACACCAGAATATACAGCCAATGCCGATGGTTTGGGGACTTTAAGATTATTAGAAGCCATCCGTATTTGTGGGTTAAGCAAAAAAACACGTATCTACCAAGCATCTACATCTGAATTGTATGGCTTAGTGCAAGCTGTGCCTCAAAGTGAAACAACACCATTCTATCCACGCTCACCTTATGCTGTTGCTAAAATGTATGCTTATTGGATTACTGTAAATTACAGAGAAGCCTACGATTTATATGCTTGTAATGGTATTCTATTTAACCACGAATCGCCAATAAGAGGCGAGACTTTTGTTACAAGAAAAATAACCCGTGCAGCCTCAAAAATTGCCTTGGGTTTGCAAGATAAATTATACCTTGGTAACTTAAATAGTAAACGCGATTGGGGCCATGCAAAAGATTATATCGAAGCCATGTACCTAATGTTGCAACAAGAAAAAGCAGAAGATTTCGTAATCGCTACTGGTAAAACTACAGAGATTCGTGAGTTTGCAAGAATGGCCTTTGCCTATTTAGGTATTACTTTAAAATTTGAGGGTCAAGATGCGAATGAAAAAGGTATCATTGAATCAATAGATGCAGATAAGGCAGCTGCCTTAGGTTTGAATACCTCAGCACTTACAATTGGTAAAGAAGTAATCAATGTAGACGCGAAATATTTCCGCCCTACAGAGGTTGATTTACTAATAGGAGATGCTCAAAAAGCAGAGAAAAAATTAGGTTGGAAAGCCAAACACAGCTTACAAGATTTAGTGAACGACATGATGCAAAGCGATTTGCATTTAATGAAGAAAGATGAGTATCTAAGAGCTGGTGGATTCACCACCCTAAGTTATTTCGAATAAGCTTAACCCTTTCTCGTTTTATATTTTACCAAGTACTTTCCCTTTTCATCCACACGGGTGTAAGGAGGACTGCGCATTAATTCAAAGTAATTATACCCTTCTTGTAAATTCTTCCAAAAGTCCATTCTGGTTTGGTCGTATTTATAAAAACTTTTTAAATAATACCAATTCGCAGCGGTCATTTTACAAGGGTAAATATGAATTGGAATATGGTAGTTGGTATCTCTGTTGCCTTGGGCTTGGATATTGCACCAATACAATTCCTTGATAACATCAGTACTCATGGGCATGCAACCAATGGTTAAGCTATCGCCATGCACAAATATTTCGCCTCCATAATTGCCCTTTTTACCCAATATACTATCGCTTTTATTGGGGTATGAAACTTTAAATGACAAGTAAAAACTACTGTATGGATTGTATTGGTTAATATTATAATAACCCTCTGGTACTTGGTAATCACCTTCACAACGCTTTGGTCCTAATGAACCCGAAAGCCTTACGATATAATAGGTTTTCACCAATTTATAACGGTGGTGCGCACTATCAGCTGCCCACAATTCCATTTGCTGTTCCTTCTTAAAAGCACGCCAATAAACAAACTTTGGCGGGTATTGTAAATTGGCTGCTAAAAAAGCTTTTTTTAAATTCTCATCACTACTAATCCGCGCATTCCACACCCTTTGATTGCCGAGTTGTTGCTCGGTTAATACCTGCGGCTGGGCCACCAATTTTACAATTGAGAAAGTAACTACTAAAAGCGAAAAAAAACGCATTATTTGAACCTAGTCTACCACACTAATTTTAATACTGTTGGCCATCGATTTATTTTTGATAGGCATACTTGCGGTATGTATCACGCGGTCGCCTTCGTGTATTAAATCTTCCGACTTCAGTATATCAATTACATCGCTAAATGTTTGATCGGTGCTCTCATACTTATCGTAATAAAATCCGCGTATACCCCACACCAAATTCATGGTTTTCAAAAGTGGTTTATGACTGGTAAAAATATAAATATCGGCACGTGGACGGAAAGAAGAAATTTCGATGGCTGAATAACCTGAGCGGGTCATCCCTACAATGGCTTTAGCTTTTAAGTGATCGCTCATTCTTACTGCAGTGAAACATATTTCATCCGAAATAAATGTATCACTTTCGGCAGTTGGTTTAACACCTTTAAAATAAACCCTTCTGTCTTTCTCAACATCTTTAATAATTTTTTCCATGGTTTCAACCACCTTAACAGGGTAGCTACCAACACTTGTTTCGGCACTTAGCATTACTGCATCAGCACCATCAATTACGGCATTGGCTACATCGGTTACCTCTGCTCTGGTAGGCGTAGGATTCGTGATCATGGTCTCCATCATTTGTGTTGCTACAATAACTGGCTTACCAGCTATTAAACATTTTTCAATGATGTTTTTTTGAATAATCGGCAAATCTTGTAAGGGCATTTCAACTCCTAAATCGCCTCTTGCTATCATAATAGCATCGGTTACTGCAATGATAGAATCAATGTTTTTAACTGCTTCTGGTTTTTCAATTTTAGCCACCACCAATGAGGTTTTACCGGCAGCTGCAATTCTATTTTTAAGATCAATAATGTCTTCGGCTCTTCTAACAAATGAAAGCCCTATCCACTCGACATCATTGGCTAAGCCAAATTCTAAATCTTCAATGTCCTTAGGCGTTAAACTTGGAAACGAAACATCTGTGTGTGGTAAGTTAAATCCTTTTTTAGATTTTAAAATACCTCCTTCCATAATGGTCACCTTAACATCTGTGGCATTTAAAATTTCATCGATGCGCAATTCCAATTTACCATCATCTAGTAAAATGGATTCACCTGGTTTAACATCACGTGTAAGGTTCGCATAACGAATACCAATACGACTTGCAGTACCTATCACTTCTTCAGATGTAATAATGGTTTGCTCGCCATCTTTAAGCAATACTCCTTCGTTCTCCATAATGCCTACACGAAGCTTTGGTCCTTGTAAATCTTGTAGAATACAAATATCTGAATTCAGTTCATTGTTTATCTCGCGAATATTGGTCAATACACTTAAATGGTCTTCGTAGCTACCATGCGAAAAATTGAGGCGACATACATCGACCCCAGCCATGATAATTTGTTTTAAATTTTCTTTCGAAGCTGTAGCAGGCCCGATGGTTGCTATGATTTTGGTCTTATTGAAATTCTTTTTATACATGTAATAATTCTAAATATCTTTTGTTACTCTTAACATTCATATTGGCAAAAAAGTTCTCTTGCACTTTTATCATCGAAAATTGCAAAGGAAAAATGCCGTCTATTTTTTTTTCGTTATCAATGGCTTTCACAGCGCGTTCGAAGTAGCCATAAATATCCTCACCTGCACATATTAAAAAATAATCGAACAAGGGTTTACTTTGGTAGATAACGCCTGCACTTCCTCTGTTTTGAACCAAGTACCACTTTAACTCAACATCCTCGAAGGCTTGAAAAAAATGTTGGTGCTCGCTCCTATTAGCTGTATCCTCACCAACCACCCAATCTTCATTCATGGTTAATTGCATATCAAAATTGTTGTTCACTAACCACGCTACTTGGTAACCTGGCAAGTTGGCTTTTATGCCCGCAATTTTTAAATCGGTTGGAGACGCTTTATTCACGCTTTTGTACTTCGGTTGATTTGGTAAAAACGAAGTTCAAATCTACAACAAGTTTTGACAACTTGTTCAATTTATCGTTATTATAGCATTATCGTTCTATGTAAGGCTGCCAATACCTTCTCTACAGGCAAATCATTCATGCAGCTTACACCCGTCACACATTGTCCTCTGTAAAAACAAAGACATTCTTTATCAGGTGCAACAATTTCACCATTACCAAACAAATCAAATTCATTTGAATTAAAGATGTTATTCATTAATACAATTTTCTTTTGCAAACCTAAAGTTAAGTGCATTCCCATGGTAACTTGGGTTACCACTAAATCGCATTGATCAATTAAATTAATGAATTGAGGCAATGGAAAAAATCCAAGGTATTTGGCGCCTGAAGCCGCTTGTATTTCTTTATTTCTCGGGTCTTCTTGTTCGCCTCCTAACAACAAAACTTCATAACCTTCGGCCAATAATTGTTTGGCCAATTCAGCAAAATAATGTTTCGGCCAAAGACGTGTGGTCCAACGGTCGCCACAACCCGTATTCAATCCAATGATTTTTTTTGTTCTGTCTATTTGTGGCCAAGTAAAACCTTTGTCAGCATGGTTATCTAACAAATAAGGCTCGCCATTGTATTCTAAATCGCACAACTGAAAAATTTCTTGGCAATAATTCATGGTGTTGGCCTTGCTCACATCATCAAACAAGCCAGTGTGAAATTTGTGATTGGCCAATTCGTTCATGGGTTGAGAAACATTATCCTTTAACACATAGCCGTATTTTTCTTTTGCTTTAACTGTTAAAAGTAAGGCCGAAGCCTCTTTTTCTTTGTCTAAATTAATGGCAATGTCAAATTCTGCGTGCTGCAAATACATGGCCGATGCATAATCAAACTTCAAAATTTCGTCAATTTGACCCTTTGGTAAAATGGCTGGGGTCATGGTTAACCACGTAATTTTACAATTCGGATAAATGGTTTTGTATTTGGTAACTAAAGGTGTAGTGCGAATGACATCGCCAATGGCCCCTAATTTTATGATTAGAATTCTTTTGCTAATGGGCGTATAGGCTACACAATTATCGCAGTGATAACCGTGTTGTTTATGTGGATTACAAGGAACATCGCCCTTAAAATGCAAGCAGTCGGGTTTAAAAAAATTCATGCTATCTTTATGCAAATTAATACGTTTTAGCATACAATAAAAAATATTGCACAACTTTTGCAGTAATAAAATCGTCTTATATAGAGAAAACTAGTATTTTTTAATTTTTTTGTTTATTTTTGATAGTACACTAATGAAACGCCTTTCCCTTACTTTTCTGTTTTTGTTTTGCTTGTTGGCAGCAACAAAACTAAATGCTACGCATTTGGTCGGGGGATTCATTAGTTACGAATACATGTCCTCTTCATCTGGTGGCACCCGTTACATGGTAACAGTTACAGTGTACCGCGATTGCAAGCAAGGCAGTATTAATTTGGCAGATGATATTGACCTTTGTATTTACCGCAGAGATAACAATGCCTATGTGCGAACCGAAAATTTTTCCATTTCAACCCGAGAATCAGTTAAACCCCCTGGCAGAACAGATTGTCCTGAGGTAGCAAATGCCTGTTTAGAAAGAGGTATTTACCGACATCCCGTTACCCTTCCA
>CANFUB010000086.1 GCA_947450015.1 Bacteroidota bacterium
AACTTTGGGAAAAGTTGTTCTTAAAAATAATGTAGCCTTAAACTTTCAATCACACTTAAAATCGAAAATTTGTAAAACCCCTTATTAAAAATATGCCTTGGAGAAAATTAGATGGAACCGAAATCTTAATTCCCATTATGGACGAAGTAGAAAACGCCATACTAAGAGAGGAATTAAAAGGGAGCCGATTGAAAGTATGTATTGGCACCGATAGTCAGGTAAAGCACAACATTGTTGAGTTTGCCACTGCTGTAGTATTTATTCGCGAAAAAAGCGGGGGCTTTATGTACTTCAATAATTTTATTACCAAGAATCATTTCTCCATAAAAGAGCGCATGATACACGAGGTCAGCAAATCGATAGAAACCGCCTATGCCCTTTGCCCTATTTTCGATGCACACAAAATAGAATTAGAAGTACATGCTGATATTAATACCGACCCACAATTTAAAAGCAACGATGCCTTAAAAGAAGCCATGGGTTATATCATCGGCATGGGTTACACCTTTAAAGCCAAGCCCGAAGCCTTTGCTAGCAGCTGTTGTGCGAATAAGGTGGTGCAATAAAATTACCTTAACACTTCTACAACACTAGATAATTCTTGGTCGATATTGTAAAAATCTTTGATAAGAATTTTAACCAAATAAATACTTTGTTGGTCTTTTTCTGGATGCCAATGTTCGGTCATGTCGGTAGTCTTAAACACCAACTCACCCCAGCGGTTGAACACTTCCATTCTAAAAGTTTTAATTAAAAAATACTGACTGCTATGCAATCCAAAGCCATCGTTATTACCATCGGCATTAGGGGTAAACACATTGGGTATATAAAACTTAATGCGCTCCATAATGGGCAATAATCTTTCAAGGCTATCGTAACAAGTATTCTGATTACTTACCACTAATTTAACCCTGGCATAACCTGTATCTATAAAATCATATTTTACATTTTGTAAGCTGGTTTGAAAACGCGAATTGAAGGTCCATAACCAAGTGTTGGCATTGGTAGAACGATCTGTAAAATAAAAAGGAATGGTCGCCAAATTATCGCGCTGTGCTTTTTCGAAATCGAAGGCAGCTTTAGGACGTTCAAGTATATTTACTTGCAAGATATCGAATCCATCGCACAATGAATCGGTGCTTACTTTAACACTTGCAGTGTAAGTTCCAACTGTAGAAAAATAATATCTATTAGTTGGTAAATTACCACTTGCTTGGTTACCTATTTGCCATGCATAGGTTTTTATTGGCAATGCATTGAGTATAGAAGCAGTGAATAGCGTAGTATCGCCAATACACAAACCATTGGCTTTTATTTTTACATCAGGACTTGGATAAACTGTGACGATTTTTTTCATTGTATCTGCGCAATTATTACCAAAGCTACTGCTTACAGAAACCGTATACTTTTGAACAGTGTTTGCGTTTTTGTTATAGACATGACTATATAAATTATTTGGCACTTGTGTGACTATAACATTATCGCCCCAATATATGGTGTGTAAATTAGGTCCTAGGCGAGGTGAAGTAAGATTCAAAATAAATTTATTTTCATTGGCACATTGTACCGAATCATTCACGGTAAATTGCACATCAGGCGCAGCATACACACTTGCATTTTTAACTATAGTATCTTTACAATTGTTATCTGTATTAACATACAAAGTCAATTGATAAATGCCTGTATCTTTATAAGCGTGTGTGGCCGTTGTTGTTAATACTTGCGACTGTACATCACCCCAATTTATCAGTAATGAATTGCTTGCACCACTTCCAGTTTTTGTTACTTTAAAACGGTTGCTAGGCAAACAAGAATCAAGAGCAAGTATATCAAAACCAATATCCGATTTTTGATAAACAGATACATTGAAAGTATCATTGGCTTGGCATTGTTTGTTGTATTGTTTAGCATATACATTTAGCTCCATATTAGCAGGTGCACTAAAGGATATTTGTGGCTGAGTGGCGCTGCTCACCCTAGTGCCATCTTTGTACCAAAAGATAGAATCTAAACTGATAGCGGGTTGCAATTGTGCTTGAAATATGAGGGTGTCGTTTTCACAAAGTTGAGCATCTGGCATGGGCTTTATAAAAAATGGTGTTACCTCTTTTAACACAAATGTATCTCTACCGAAACATTGATTGCTATCGGTGTACTTTATAACATAAGTATTGGCAACAGATAATATTTGAGTGGCCGTATGTTGTTGGTTGTGAAACCAAGTAATGGTATCTTTTGCATACGTTGGTAAGGCCGAAATGGCGATGCTGCTTTTATTGCAAAAGGCAGTATCAGGTAAATGTTGAACCATTTTATCTGGATAGGTAGAAATTGTAATACTATCAAAAGCTTTACAATTTCTTTTATCGCTTACTACAATTTTTATTTTGCTGGTATCTTTGATTACGAAATTATAGTTAGCTGTAGTAGCAACTAATTGTTTGTTTTGATACCATTGGTAATTCAGTTGACCTTGGTTATTAAAAGTGTTACTACTAAAAAACAAGTTAGTATTTTTACAAACCTTTGCTTTTTGTTTGCTAATATTCGAAACTATGGCTGCATTTACAGGCACAATAGAATCCATGTAAAGTTTCGTACAACCAAAGGTCGTATTTTGAACCTTTAATTTCACATACCATTTGCCTGCATAAGGCAGGTTAATACTATCCTTGGCACTACCACTTTTTTTAATGGTATCCTTCTTACTATAAACCAACCACTCCAATTTAAAAGGACCAGTTTGGGTAGTACTCGCAGAAAACTTTAATTGACTGCAAAGGCTGGTATCTATTTTAACTACAAATTTGGGCTGGGGTATGGCATTGAACTCGGCCGAACGAAACATATAGCGCCTATTGACACTGCACAAACTTTCGTAAGCATAAATATTAAATGTATAGGGGTTATTGGCATTGCTACCGGCAGGAGGCGTCCATAGTATTTTAACATTAGGCTCGGGTTGCCCAAGATTAGTAACCACTGCCGATGAATTGGGCAACTCATTCACCCATCTTAATTTAACGGTATCCTTGGCTGTTTGCTTGGTAGCCAATGTGTCTTTTACATTGAAAATAATGGTATCGGTTTCTTCTTCACAAACATTGTAGGTGTAATCGAACTCAGGTGTGTAGGCAAATTTGTTGAGGGTTTCATCTATAAATAATGGAAAGTAACCTGTAATATTCCTAGGTATTGAAGATACCCTAACTCTTTGACCTGTACTATCTTTTTTATACGTTTCGCATTCAACTGCAAAAATTGGATTCCAATTTAAGTTATCAGGACTCGGTTTGTAATATTTAGCAACTCCCGTTTTAGGGCTAAAATAAAAACCTCTTGGCGGTTTAGCACTTGGGTTGGCTGCACATGGAGCACCAGTTGGGCAGTAGGAAGGGTAATAATACGACAATGACAATCCTGCATTTAAATTGAAGAACGCTCCACTAGGATATTTCCTGGGTTGCGTGAGCAGATAGTTTAAACTATCTGCTGCACTACCCTTTGTTGACCCAAAATCTATTTGTTGAATACCCGCCTGCTTCATATTATCGAAAGTGTAGGGTTGGAAAATTTTTATTTTTGGGGAAGCGTCTCCAGACTTCCACTTAAAACATCGGTTTAATTGCAAATAGCCATAAAGTGAATCACCTCCATTTTTTTTATAAGGTTCAAAATTATTGTTGCTATTATAATGAAGAAATAATCCAAAAAACACAATATCTACATTGCACGCATTTAGTTTATCTAAAGTATCCTTTATGACTTTCTCACCAAAGTCAATAACACCAGTATACCTAAACAAACTAAAATAAGGGACAGTGCCAGCTCCAGCGCCTATACCATCACCAAAACAATCTTGAATATTCATGCAATTATTGTAGGGATGTGTATATACACTATCTCGAAATGCTAAAATATTTGAAGCAACTTTTTTATTATTTACATATAAACCCAAATAGCAGGTATCGGGAAAAGCCTTGTTAGTATAAATAAGATTAATTGAGCAATGTCTTTGCGTATAAAAAGTATACTTTACTTTTGTAGCGCTAAGCCATTGGTATTCGGAATAATAGCCTGTTGCTGTTGCAGGTGCAGCACTTCCAAAACTATTTTGCGCGTGTAATTGTATCGTAAAACTTACAATAACTATAACTACTGCCAATACTTTCAGATGTTGATTTTTCACAAACTTTTGAATATTACTTTAAATTAGTATCAACAATTATCGTCATCGCAAATTAGTAAATTTTTTTGAATGTACATAATGTGTGTATCATATAATATTGGCAAATAATGGGTATCAATAAGTAACTGCGATTCATTTTTAAAATATAAAGAATATTCATATGGAAAACACTCTCCAGTACCTTCTGACGAAATCATCTGCAAATCATATTCAATTGGTGCCCCAGATTTATCATTATATCCTATCATTCCCCATTGGGTGTTATTAAAAATATCCTTATATCTAACTCCAATTTCAGGCACATAAAATGAAGGAAAACTTGCAGTAAACACCGCAGAGACATTATCCCAAGCATTTAGCATACCTGGATTCTGACTTGGATAACCGTTAGTTCGATTAATATTTGTGTGGTTAATGGTGAAACTAACTTGGCTAGCATTAGACTTGTTTAAAACAGCATGAAACGGAATAGCTAAATCGTCAGAAGATATGGTTGGGGGTGAACTATAGACATAAGCTCTTATATAGCCAAAAAGCAATAATTGATCTCCGTTTACTTCAATTTTGTATGGAACCGGACTGTGTGGAAATGGAAATCCCCCTGAATTTCCTTCAAATAACTTTTGATAAATTAATAACCCAGTACCAACTGCAATTTTCCCTATTACTGCGGCTTGATCAATATTTCTCTGATCCCATCTTCCGATAAAGTATACAGAATGATCAGTAAGATCATAAGCAACATCATATGCAACGCCCCACCTTAAGCTTGTGAATTTATAGTTTAGACCACCTATATTGTTTATGTACATATAAAATAAGTTCGGAACACTTCCTCCTCCATTTGGATCAATATCGGATACTGATCCTGTAATGAAATATGTATCTAAATTTCCTGTGTTAGAATTATTAATAACAGTAACATTCTCAGCACACTCAAAAAAATTATTATCCTTGACCGATCTTAAATTAGAGTGAAAAATATTTGTCCAATTTATAGCTAATAATGGACCGAATTTAGCAACAAATCCTCTACGACCAGTAGGTGTGCTCTCCTGAATATTATCACTCAAAAAACCAACGGCAATACAACCATTGTCACTTGTTGGTGCTACATCTAAGAAAACACCTTTAGTATTGCCCATGTTATGCATGGTTACATTTCCAAATTCATCTATTTGCATTACAAATGGATAAAAACCACCCCCATCGCCCCAATAACCACTAATCCAATAACCTGACCCCAAATTATTATTTATTATTTTAGTGGCATTTAAAGAGTGCTGTTGCACTTCCATGTAAGAAAAACTCCAAACAGTGTTCATGGCATTATCTGTTTTAATAATATGAATGGCATCGTCGCCCCAAATATTTTTACTAGTTCCTGCATATAGAAACCCATTATTGAGGTTGTTGCGGCACATACTGTATTGCTTAAACTCATTAACGCCTCCTCCGGCGGCTTTAGATTTAAACACCTCGGTGGCATTTGCATTAAAAAAAGTGCTGAATAATACTAGCAGCACAATAGCGATTTTGTTTTGAAATTTGTTCATATTTTTATTATTATAGGTTTTAATGCCTTGTAATAATTTTAATGAAACAAAGTGCTGCGGGTTTGTTTTGTAAAATTATTGAATTAGTAATTTAGTAATTAAACAACTGATTACCATTTCAAAGCAAAGTAAAAGATAAAACCCCTTCAAAGCCAAATTATTTGACATAAATCAACTTCTAAAACGTATATTGTCTTAAAAATCAATCGAATAAAATTTTCACACATTAAAACAATAAGTAAATTGGTCGATAAACTTGATTAATAGAGACATATACGTGAAAACGACTTTTCACCAACTTAAGCAATAAAGTATTTAAAATAAAAAGTTTATAAAAAAAAGCAGTATGAAAATCATACTGCCTTTTTAAAATATTAGAGTTGAGTTTTAGAATTGGTCGAAATGATATAAAAATTAATTATAAAATTACCTTGCGCTACCCACCCTATTCTCCAAAAACATTTCAATCTGCCTTAAATGGTGGTGACCATGCCAAGCGTATAAGCCCGTTACATGTGCCAAGGTAAAAGTTTTGTTGTATTCCGGATGTACATAGGTTTTATGAAAATCGGCTTCCTGCATGCTGTGCATTAAGATGACCCAACGTTGGTGCAAGGGTTTTAAAATGGCTAGGGATAAATGGGCATCGGCTAATAAGCTATCAGTTGTTTCGGCCCAAGCATTTTGTATGTAGGGCTTAATGGTTGGGTTAGTTTCTGTTAAACTTAATTTAAAGCGACTGAAAGCCTGCATATGGCTGTCGGCTATATGGTGTATCACTTGCTTCAATTGCCATCCGCCTGCGCGATAAGGTTGCGATAAAATGGCCTCATCCAATCCTTGCATCACCCTTTCCAAATCAGCAGGAAATTGTTCAATCACGGCTATCTTCTCTTGCAGATAAGCAAAACTTATTTCGGCAGGGGCTTCAAAAGGCCCATCGGCTTTCGCAATTTCGGCATCGGTGTATTTAGACATGTTAAAAGATTTTGTTTTTTAGTTGAAATTTATTTCGGCACTATCACCCAAATTCAAACTGTGCACTGTTCCTTGTAAATAGGCATCGTTGCCAATTAAGGAATTACTCAGTACAGAATTGTACAATTCGGCAAAAGGACCAATGATTGATTCTTTAATAATAGAGGATTCTACTAATGCATTTTCGCCAATGCTTACATTCGGACCGATAATACTGTTCTTTACTTTGCTGCCAATACCAATAAATACAGGGGGTATGATGATGCTGTTCTCTACCAAATCCGGATTCACAGTTTTGAAATTACCGCGCTTCAATAAGAGTTCATTCGTTTGCAATAAAATTTCTTTCTTGCCACAATCGAACCATGAGTCGACATTGATGGCCTCGAACACATTGCCTTTGGTAATCATGCACATCAAAGCATCGGTTAAATGAAACTCGCCCTGTGTTTTAAGATTGTTCTCAATGTTGTTGATGATGCAATCCATCATCATTTTGGTTTCTATAATTTTATAAATACCCACCAAGGCCAAGTTCGATTTTGGGATGGCCGGTTTCTCTACCAATCTTATTATTTTACCTTCGGCATTCATTTCGGCCACACCAAATTGGCGGGGATCATCTACTTTTTTAACTCCTAAAAGCGAAACAGGTGATTGGATAATCTTGTCCCAATCAACCTCGCAAATGGTATCGCCAAAGATGATGAGCACAGGCTCATTGGCTATGGCTTCTTTGGCCAACCAAATGGCATGACCAGTACCTTTACCCGTTGTTTGTATAATAAATTGCGCATTTATTTCAGAATAATTGCGCGTAATGTACTCTTCAATTTTATCGCCCAAGTAGCCAATAATGAATACAAATTCTGTAATACCATTGATTACCAATTGATCGACAATATGGGCCAAAATAGGCTTACCAGCAACAGGTATCAATGATTTAGGCTGGGTGTGGGTATGCGGTCTTAATCTTGTGCCTATGCCGGCTACGGGTATTATTGCTTTCATATGGAAATATGCTGTAGAAATTCAAAAATAAATATTCAATCTGACAATAGCGGTATTTTAATGTTATTTTTTTGTAGTAAAGGGTCCTTTTCTCATCGTTAATATGTTTTTAATCATCGAATAGTAACTAAACATCCGATGGATTAATTTTCTTTGCACTAAATAATTACACATGCCTAACACTTTACTTCAAATTAACAATGTCTCCAAGTTTTACAAAGACAAGGTGGCCTTGAAAAATGTTTCAATTGCAGTGCCCGAAGGCCATATCTATGGACTATTAGGTCCCAATGGTGCCGGCAAAACCACCCTTATCCGCATTATCAATCAAATCACCGAAGCCGATGAGGGCGCAGTGTTACTCAATGGCGAGCCATTAAACGCGGCCCATATCCGCAACATTGGGTACTTGCCCGAAGAGCGCGGTTTGTACAAGAAAATAAAAGTCATTCGTCAGCTCGAATACTTTGCCCAACTGCGCGGCATGAGCAGCAAAGAAGCCACTCAAAAAGCCAACGATTGGTTAAAAGCCATGGAACTTTATGAGGTGCGCAATAAAAAAATTGAAGAGCTGAGCAAAGGCATGCAACAAAAAATACAATTCATTGTATCGGTTATTCACTCCCCTTCTTTGCTCATTTTAGATGAACCTTTCAGTGGCTTCGATCCCGTGAATGCCGAGTTGCTCACCCAAAAAATATTGGATTTAAAAGCAGCAGGCACCACCATTTTGTATTCTACCCACCGCATGGAGAGTGTTGAGAAATTATGCGATTCAATGGCCCTCATTCACCAATCGCATAAAATATTAGATGGCACTGTGGCCGATATTAAGAACCAATTTAAATCAGATGTTTTCGAAGTGGTAACCAATGGTCCTTATTCGCCAAGCATTGAAAAGATACAAGTAATGCAAACAAGCATCACCGATGCGGGTCATCCTTCGGTTTTATTAAAGTTGAATGGTGTTAGCAACAACGATTGCTTAAGAGATGTCATCAACCAAACCGAGTTGGTACATTTCAGTCAGAAGATTCCAAGCATCAACGATATTTTTATTCAATTGGTAACGGCTTAACACAACTAATTACACTTAACATGCACAACATTTTACTTATTTTAAAACACGAATACATTACAAGGGTTAGCAAAAAATCCTTCATCATCATGACCCTTCTAGGACCACTTTTAATCAGTGCTTTTTATGGGGTTATCATTGCCATTTCTATCAGTCAGTTTAGCAAAGATGATGTAACAAAAATGGCCATCTACGATCCATACAATGCCTTAAAAAACGAAGCACTTACTAAGAAATCATACGAATTTGGTTTTGTTAAAGATGCCAAGGCCGCCAAGGATTCCATTCGCACAGAAGCCATTTTTGGCATGTTGATTATTCAAAACAGCAAAGGCGATAGCGTTGAGTTGGTAACCAAAAAGAACATTTCATTGAATGCCCGCCAAGACCTTGAGAAACTTATTGCCGATAAATTATTTAACCTCAACTTAAAAGCCAATGGCATGAGTAAAGATAAAATCGA
>CANFUB010000087.1 GCA_947450015.1 Bacteroidota bacterium
ATGTTCACAAACCACTGCGTTGAAATTTTCTTTTCAATCACAGCATCGGTTCTCTCGCTATGACCAACGGTATTCTTTATCTGCTCGGTTTTGGTAATTAAACCTTGCTCCTCCAAATCTTTTACGATTTGCTTTCTGCAGGCAAAACGATCCATGCCCACATAGGCACCAGCGCGCTCGTGAATTTTGCCATCATCATCTAATACATCAATAATTTCAAGATTATATTTTTCGCCAATTTTATAGTCATTCTCATCGTGTGCAGGTGTTACTTTCAAACAACCAGTACCAAATTCAATATCGATGTAATCATCGGCAATTACTTTCACTACACGGTTAACAACAGGCACAATAACCGTTTTGCCAATGAGTTCTTTGTAGCGCTCATCATTTGGGTTGACACAGATTGCCACATCGCCCATAATGGTTTCAGGACGGGTAGTTGCCACTTGCAAACCACCAATTTCATTGTTAAAAGTTTTCTTCGTTTGCTCAGTAAATAAGTAAGTCACATAATACAAATTGCTATTGTTCTCTTTGTAAATTACCTCCTCATCACTTAATGTAGTTTTACCAGCAGGATCCCAATTCACTATTTTAGTACCTCTGTAAATCAAACCATCTTTGTACATTTTAATAAATACATCGATTACGGCATTGCTTAAATCTTCTTCCATTGTAAAACGGGTGCGTTTCCAATCGCAGCTTGCCCCAAGTTTTTTCAATTGTTCGA
Organism: Bacteroidota bacterium; assembly: GCA_947450015.1. GTDB lineage: Bacteria > Bacteroidota > Bacteroidia > NS11-12g > UBA955 > JABMMZ01. Next base: position 734 of record CANFUB010000087.1, read on the forward strand.
GTATAATACCACCGTATTTATTTTTCCATTCCCAAGCATAGCCTAGGAATTCCTCTCTTGTAATGTCAGATTTTTTAATGCCTTTTTCGGCCAACATTTTTACCACTTTGGCTTCGGTAGCGATACTCGCATGGTCAGTACCCGGCACCCAGCAAGCGTTCTTACCTTCCATACGCGCTTTGCGTATCAATACATCCTGAATGGTATTGTTCAACATATGACCCATGTGCAATACCCCGGTGACGTTAGGTGGCGGCATTACAATGGTGTATGGTTCGCGCTCATCGGGTGTTGAGTCAAAAAAACCATTGTCCATCCAATAGCTGTACCACTTGTCTTCTACTTGTTGCGGGGAATAATGCTTATCGAGTTCCATAAAGATGCAAAAATAACCTAAATTTTGAATGCTTAGATTTATTGATGATGACTTTGTTTAAATTATTTATTTATTGCTCAGAATTTGCTTTACTTTGAGGGTACTATGGGATTGTATAAAATACACCGTTTGTTAATTGTCTTTTGTTTTATCACCTGGATTTCAGATACAGTGGCGCAAGAAAAAAAAGACCATGGCAAACTCACGCCATTGCGCACTTGTTACGATGTTACCCATTATGGCATCGAAGTAAAAGTAAATCCTCAAACTCGCAGCATTCGTGGCTGCAATACCATTTCATTTAAAGCAGTGAATAGTTTTAAAACTTTGCAATTGGATTATGTTAAAGCGATGCAAATTGATAGCATTGTCTTCCAAAATAAGCCCCTTTTGTTTGACAGAAAAAACAATACAGTGTTGGTGCATTTTCCAAAAGCAATCATGATGGGCGACCATGAAAAGATAAAAGTGTATTTCAATGGAAAACCACAAGTGGCCTTATTACCGCCTTGGAAAGGTGGTTTTGTTTGGAACAAAGATGCCAATTTAAACGATTGGGTAGGACTGGCCTGCGAAGGCATTGGCACTTATATTTGGCTGCCTTGCAAAGACCATTGGAGCGATGAAGCCGATAGCATGGACATGTATTTATCGGTACCCGAAGGTTTGACAGGGGTATCGAATGGACAATTGGTAGCGCGAAAAAAAATAGAGGCAAACTTTGAATTGTTTCATTGGCAAGTGCGTAACCCAATTAACAATTACAGCATTAATATCAATGTTGGAAAATACACGGAGATTAAAGACACTTTTTATGGCATTCACCAAGTACCGCTTAACTATTATGTACTAGAGGACAACCGGGCAAAAGCCATTAAACATTTTCAACAAGTGAAAGGCATGTTAAAAGCATTTGAACATTATTTTGGTGCCTATCCTTTTTACGAAGATAGTTATAAATTGGTTGAAACCTCTTATTGGGGCATGGAACACCAAAGTTGCGTAGCCTATGGCAACCATTACATGAACAATGATTACAATTTTGATTTTATCATCATTCACGAAAGTGGGCACGAATGGTTTGCCAATAGTATTACCGCTATCGATCCAGCTGATATGTGGATTCATGAGAGTTTTACGACCTATTCTGAAGCCTTGTATGTTGAGTATTTTTATGGAAAAGGAATAGCCAACGACTATTTAGTAGCCCAAAGAAAAAGTATCATCGCCAAACACCCCATGGTAGGACCGCGTGATGAATTTTACCATGGCTATACAGACAACGATATTTATTACAAAGGCACTTGGATGTTGCACACCATGCGAAACGTCATGAACAATGATAGCCTTTGGTTTGATGCTATCAAACAACTCAGCGAACAGTTTAAACATAAAATCATTCAAACGGAGGATATTATTGCCTTCTTCAATACACACACAAACTATAAATGGCAATTGTTTTTTGACCAGTATTTATACAAAGGAACTATACCTGAACTCGTTTATAAGATCAATCTAAATTCTGATGGAACACAAACTGTAACTTATCATTTTAAAAACATTGTGAAAGGCTTCAGTATGCCCATTAAAATTTATACAAGCAGCGATAAAAAAATGTTTATTTGGTTGACTCCAAATGCGAACAAACAAACTGTAAATATTCCAGGCAATGCAGTGTTTAAAGTAGCATCCGAATTATTTTTGGTAAAATAATTCTCTAATTGTTTTTACCTATGTTTGTTCATTCAGATTAAAGTACAATCCATGCCATTTACAATCGCCATCTCAAAACACAGAACACCTTTTAAAAGTAACCCATTGTTGTGGGTGTTTCTTACAATATTCTTTATTCTATGGGTGAATACATTTATGTATACCAGCGATATGAACAACTGGTTTTTGGAGAATACGTTGACCTTTTTGTTTTTGGGATTCTTATTTTTCGCTTTTAAAAAATACCAATTTAGTGATCTGAGCTATTTGCTCATTACGGTATACATGTGTCTGCATGTTTATGGCGCCAAATACACCTATGCCGAAAATCCGTTTGGGTATTGGTTGCAAGAACAGTTTCATACCTCGCGCAACCATTACGACCGCATAGTGCATTTTAGTTTTGGCTTTCTACTTGCCTACCCTATGCGCGAATTGTTTTTGCGTTGGTTTAAATACCCTAAAATGGTGGCTTGGATATTGCCCATTGAAATTACTCTATCCATCAGTGGTTTTTATGAATTGATAGAATGGGCTGTAGCCGATGTATTTTTTGAAGCGCAGGGTGATGCCTATTTAGGCACGCAAGGCGATATTTGGGATGCGCAAAAGGATATTTTCTTAGCCTTTTCGGGTGCTATTCTTTCGACCACCATAGTGTCTTTAATAAAAAGATTATTTAAGATTTATGAGGAAGAGAATACTTCATCAAAATAAATCTTTCTAATTCATTCACTAAAACTCTCGCCTCCCAATAATCTTAAAAACAATTCTTCTGTTTTCTTGGTGACTTTCTTCACTGCAGGGCACTTTTATTTCACCTTCGCATTTACAATGATTGACAAGTTGACTTTCACCCATTCCTCTACCAATCACTGCTATGCTATCGTGGCATTTTCGCTTCATATAAACAACTATACTATCGGCTTTTCTTTGGGAATACTTGAAGTTGTAAGCACTATCATTTCTACAATCTGTGTGCACTTCAAATAATAAAATAAAACTATCTACCGCTGGCTTCCATTTTAATATTTTATCGAGGACAATTACTGCATCTGGTTTATTCCAACTTGGGCTACAAGAATAATAAATTGGTATTACCTCTTTGTGTCCAATATGAGGTTGAACATACCATGCAGTATCTTTCGCATTTCCTTTTATAAAAATGTTAAAGCAGATTACTAGCAAAAAAATAATTTTGAATGGCATATTCCCTTAACCAAATATAAAATAAATTATTGTTGATTTATCTTTTTAAAAAAAATTTTAATTAGCTCATAGGGGTATTTCTTTTCTGAATTGTCTTAGGGGTGTTATGAGAAAAATAAGCCTCTTTTTATTCCTAAAATTCACCATTGTTTTTGCCCAAGCTCAAACCGAACCATTAACCCAAACACTGAAGTGAACGGTTACTGATAAAAATTTATTAAGTCCTATAAGTGGCGCCTATGTAAAGCTAGACAACGATTCGAACAAGGTAAGTATGACTGATAAAAATGGAGCCTATGAATTTAAAAACGTTCCTGTTGGTAGACATAAAATTACAGATTTAACATGCTATTTTCGAACAATTATTCGCTGAGTGTTAAGAATCAGATTATCCTTTACAACTTTAATAATATATAGCCCTTCTACTTGATTTGAAAGATCTACCACAACCTCTCCATTTGATACTTTACCCTTGTAAATCAATGATCCAATAATATTGTTTATTTCTATTTCCAAATTGTCATTTTTTCCAGGGATAAATATGGTGAATAAGCCGCTACTGGGATTAGGTTTTACAGTTAATGAGATAATTTCTTGAGGGTTTGTTATCCCAGAAATATTTATGTTAAAACAATTTGAAGTATCCATGCAGCTTTTCTTTTTAATTTCTACTGCATAACTCCCGCTTTTTGTAGCTGTAAAGGTTTGTGAAGTAGCATTCAAAATTCTACTTTTGTTAGCGTTACAGTCTAACCATTGATAGATTGCATCCGGTTCAATCGCAGAAAAATTATTTCCATTTTTAGTGACAAGTAAATTAATCGAATCAACTGTTAAATGAAATGTCATTATAGAATCACATCCTAAGTAATTGGGAATGGTATCCTTAACAATAGCCGAGCTTTTCCATAGATACTTTAAACTTGGAGAGGTATAATTCTGACATACAGAAATATTAAAATTAGTGTAGCTTTCAACGCACAAACCTTGCTTCATTTTCATAACAAAAATATCTTGAGACTCATTAACTGCCTTTAGCCTTAGAGTATCATTTCCTGGATCAAAATCCACCGGATATTTTCCAGAAAAGATACCTGAAACCTTAATATTATCAGATTCATCAACACGCACCGAAGTTGCAGCAGCAGACAACCCAACCAATATGGTTTTAACCCATTTAAAATTTCCACTTGAACTCAATTTCAATATAAACATACCTGAACCTGTAACCTGAAAAGCTCTTAATCCAGGATCAAAATCAACTTGCCCAGTAAAATAGCCAACTGTATATACATTATTGTATTTATCTGTAATGGAAGCGGATGCGGTATTATTATTTCCAATAATGCTTTTAACCCATTTAAAATTACCTGCATTATCAAGTTTTAAAATAAATAAGTTTGTGTTGTAACAACTTAAATAATAATAACCGTTCCCAGGGTCAAAATCCGTTGAATCTAAAAAACGACCTGATGTATATACATTTCCCTCTCCATCTAGTATAATCGATTCAGAACTTTGGGTGTAAAGACCTCTAATATGTTTTGCCCAAATAAACTTGCCATTAACGTTTAATTTAGAGATAAACATATCACCATATCCTCCCTTTTCAGAGAATTTATATACTGCTGCATCTGGGTCAAAATCAGCCGTACCAAAAAACTTTCCTGTTGTATAGACATTACAGAATGAATCTATAGTAATGGCATAACCAATGTCATTTGATGTTCCCCCCATACTTTTTGCCCAAATGAAATTTCCTGAATTGCTTAATTTCATTACAAATATGTCTGATGATCCTAATGAAGTCAGCGTGAATACACCCGTACCCGAATCTATTTGCATTTTATCTTCAAAATAACCTGTAGTATAAACATTTCCCTTAATATCTAAGACTATTCTATTACCCACTTGGTTATACCAACCTCCAAATTTTTTTGCCCAAACAAAATTTCCAGATGAATCTAATTTGCAAATAAACATATCTTCATTGCTATCTGGAATTAAATTAAATTGTTTGATTGTGTCTGGATCAAAATCAACTGATTGATTAAATGAGCCTGTAGTAAATACATTGCCAAACGTATCGACTGCAATTCCAGTTACATTTTCATCAAATATACCTTGAAATTGTTTAGCCCAAATAAATTTCCCAGCACTATTTAGTTTAGTTATAAAAATATCAGTGGAGCCATTCCAACCAGTTGTAGATTGTAAATTATAAACCCCAACTCCTGGATCAAAATCAGCAGTTCCATTAAAAGTGCCGGTTATATATGTATTCCCTTCTGCATCAAATGTCGTACCTTTTATTATTTCGTTCTGCATTCCCCCAAAACTTTTTGCCCATTCTAACGATGTCACCTGAGCATCTGCATTAATTATTATTAAAGCAAAAAGAAAAATAATATTAACCTTTTTCATTAAATCAAATGTACTCCATCAATCTTTAAAAAACTAAATAATTTAGGAAAAGCATTGCATTTGCAAAAATAAAGTAGCAAGAAAAAAATTAGGATAAATCAAAATGCTAAAAGAGAGATAAAAGCAATTTAAACACAATAGGATTTGTGAAATATACAATTTTAAAATTATTTTTTTAAAGTCGTAGGGGTATTTTAATTCTTAATTGTCTTAGGGGTGTTATGAGAAAAATAAGCATCTTTTTATTCCTATTATTTAACATTGTTTTTGCCCAAGCACAAACCGAACCATTAACCCAAACACTGAAGGGTACGGTTACAGATAAAAATTTATTAAGTCCTGTAAGTGGCGCCTATGTAAAGCTAGACAACGATTCGAACAAGGTAAGCATGACTGATAAAAATGGAGCCTATGAATTTAAAAACGTTCCTGTAGGTAGACATAAAATTACAGCTACCCATATTCGCTATGCTGAAATTAGTATCCCAAATATTCTGGTAAACAGTGGTAAGGAAGCGGTAGTGAACATACAAATGGAAGAACAAATAGCTACCATGAAGGCTTTTACATTGAAAGGCAAGTTCAATAAAAACAAGCCCATCAATGATATGGCCACTGTGAGTGCTCGCACTTTTTCGGTAGAGGAAACCCAAAAATTTGCCGCTGCGGTGAATGATCCTGCAAGGATGGCTACCTCATTTGCAGGAGTAGTTGGTGCCGACGATGGCAACAACACCATCGTAATTCGCGGTAACTCACCTGCGGGTATGCTATGGCGTATGGAGGGCATTGATATTCCAGGTCCAAATCACTTTTCAAGCTTTAATGGCTCGGGCGGTGGTATCTCCATTTTAAGTGCGCAATTGTTAGGCAACTCAGATTTTATGACTGGCGCCTTTGCTGCAGAATACGGTAATGCTTTGAGTGGTGTATTCGATTTGAAATTAAGAAAAGGCAATAGCAAAAAACGCGAGTATACTTTACAAGCTGGTTTCTTGGGTTTAGATTTAGCAACCGAAGGACCATTGAGCAAAAAAGGAGGTAGCTATTTAGTGAATTACCGCTACTCAACCTTGGGTATCTTAAGTAAAATTGGGGTGAACATTGGCGGGAGTTCCACTTTATTTCAAGACCTTTCCTTCAATGTGGCGCTGCCAAAATCTAAATTCGGTCAAGTTACTTTTTTTGGATTCGGTGGTATAAGCACCCAAACATTAAATGCCAAGCGCGATTCAAGTTTATGGAAAGTAAAAAGCGACCGCTATAATTTCTTTTATGGCAGCAATACCATGGCCATTGGTTCGACCCAATTACTGCAATTAAATGCTAAAACAACATTGAGAAACGTGGTCCTTTTTTCTTCGAATATACTAACCGATAAGGGCGAGTATTATACCAATACTTACACCGAAACATATACGCACTGGCGCAATAGAATTGGTAATAGCAAAATTGCTTTGAACTCGACCTTGAACCACAAAATAAACGACCGCTTACACTTAAGAGCAGGTGTGATTTTGAACCACTGGTTATTTACTAACGAGCAACGCCAATTGGATACAGTAAATGTATTGAGAACTTATTTAGATAACAGAGGTGAAACCAGCTATGGACAAGGGTTTGCACAATTGAAAATAAAAGCCAGTAAAAAACTGACGCTGTTCGCAGGTTTTCATAGTATGTATTTGGTATTGAATAAAACCTCATCATTCGAACCAAGGGCCAGTTTTAGATATGAAGTTAAGCGAAACCACGCCTTTACTTTTGGTTATGGATTACATTCACAATTGCAATTGCCAGGCGTTTACTTTGCTCAAACAACGAATGCGGATGGACAAAAAATATATCCAAATAAAAATTTAAACTTTAGTAAGGCACAGCATTTTGTGACCGGGTATGAAATTAATTTTACCAATAGCACCCGCGTAAAAGTTGAAACCTATTACCAACAATTATACAATGTACCAATTGGTGTTGAAGCAAATAGTACATTTTCTCTGTTGAATTTAAATGATAACTATGTAGCTGCACAGCTTGTAAACAAAGGCAAAGGTGAGAATTATGGTGTGGAATTAACACTAGAAAGATTTTTGAATAAAGGGTTCTATTACTTATTGTCGGGTTCGCTTTATAACAGCAGATATAAGACACTCAACAACACTTGGTACAATACACGCTTTAACGGTCAACACGCCTTAACCTTTACAGCAGGTAAAGAGATTACTTTAGCAGGTAATAAAAGAATACTGGGTTTTAATATTAAAACCTTGTGGTATGGCGGCAACAGACAAACCCCTGTCGATTTCGAAAAATCGAAATTATACAATACCCAAATCAGAAAAGACGACCAACCTTTTACCGATCGCTTGCCCGACTATTTTAGAATGGATGCTAAGATTAGTTACAGAATTAACCATGCAAAATATAACAGCATTTGGAGCTTAGACATACAAAATAGCACCAACCATAAAAACGTAGGTGGCAGCTATTACGATGTCGACAAAGGCGAAGTAAAGACTTGGTACCAAACTCCTTTGATTCCAATATTAAGTTACAAAATAGAATTCTAATAAAAAAATATGTCAACTAACAACCAAAGCATCCTGACCCCAGCGGGGTCACATATCAGTTACCCCAGTTGCAAACCCGGGGGTCCCAACAAAAAATCATCAACAAAAAACAACATAAAAATGAAAAATCTAACCATAACCATCGCGCTATTCATAGCCATTATCTTAACCGCTACTTCTTGTGCCAAAGACAGAATGCTAGTGAAGGGTCAAGGACC
>CANFUB010000088.1 GCA_947450015.1 Bacteroidota bacterium
ACACAGAATGTACAATTCATGGCCCCTACTACCATTGAACTTTCTACCACTCCAGCTGAGTTTTATGTAGGCATTACTTGTCCTAAACAAAATTTAAGTTCTATTTTCATTAACAATGTTAGAATTGATACCACTAAAGCCACGGTGACATGTACGAATAGAGCATTTATCAATGTTAAGATAAACGCCTTAACCGGTTATACAATTACTTCTACAAAAGGTTTTCTCGCCTATTTATATGCCAACGGCAACAACGAAAGTTATGCAACAGAGCTTGGCGGTGCTTTTGAACTAAATAAAGCCAAATTGGGCGTAGAACCTAACAATGCGACGAGTTGTGACACTTTTCATAATTTTAGATTTAAAGCTACGAGCGATTCATTGGCTATTTATTTTTGGAAATTTGGCGATGGTACTACACAAAATGGCGATAGTATTGTCAATAAAATCTACAATAAAACAGGCACCTTTAAACTTAATCTGTTTGTGAATTATTTAAACAGTGATGGTTGCAAAGCAGATACCTTTGAAAAAACCATTACCATTTACAAACGCCCTTATTTTAATTTAGGAAAAGACACAAGTCTTTGTTATGGTCAATATTATATCATGGCGCCATTTGTAAAACCAAAGTCGAAATTCTTATGGCATAACAGCAGTGAAAATAGGACCTTTAATGCTACCAATACAGGCTTAGTATACCTAACGGTAACAGACACCAATCAATGCACTTACACAGATAGTGTTCAACTTAAATTCATTAATTGTGATACCAATTCAATTAAAGTGCCGAATGTTTTTACACCTGGCAATGTCGATGAATTGAACGATTATTTTGAGGCACAATTTACTGGATTTAATAAAATCAATGGCATTGTTTACAACCGTTGGGGTGTGGTTGTTTATCGCTTTACTTATCCTGAGGATGCCTATTGGGATGGTAATTTCCACAACCAAATTGGTCACCCATGTCCAGCAGGTACCTACTACTATATCTATAAATTCACGAATACAAAAACGAATTTAATTAAGGAAGTTAATGGTACCGTTCAACTGATCCGATAATTTATTTTCCTCTGCCTTGCACCATAATTAAAATGGTATACGCCATAATTTTAAAATCGAGGGCTAAGCTATTATTTTCAATGTATAGAATATCATAGAACAAACGCTCGAGCATTTGATCTATGTTTTCGGCATAGCCATATTTTACTTGACCCCAACTGGTAATACCTGGGCGCACTTTATTCAATCGGCTGTAATAAGGTGCACGTTTCATAATTTGATCGATGAAGAATTGTCTTTCTGGTCGAGGACCAACGACACTCATTTCGCCAATAAGTACATTGTAAAATTGGGGAAATTCATCTAATCTGGTTTTTCTTAAAAACTTACCAATCTTGGTTATTCTAGGGTCATCTTCTCTGGAAAGTTGCGGTCCATTGCTTTCTGCATCCGGTCGCATTGAGCGAAATTTGATGATCTTGAAAGGCTTGCCCTTTAGGCCAATTCTTTCTTGTTTAAAAAAGATGGGGCCTTTGCTAGATGTTTTTATTAAGATGGCAATAATTAATAAGAATGGTGAAGAAAGGATTAGTACAAAAAGAGAAAAGAAAATATCGAACACACGCTTTGCATTTTTTTGCCATTCAGGCATTACTTCAAAATCTACTTCAATTAATACAGCGCCAAGAATATTATTCATTTTTACCATGCGGGTAAACACTGAATACATATCAGGAATAATTTTAATAAAGACAGGTTCGTTTTCAACGATGGTAAGCACATCATTTAATTTTTGATGATCAGGTGCATCGAGTGCAATTACAAGTTCTTCAACAGCATGTTGCTTAATGAGTACTTCTAGATTTTTATAGCTACCAAGGTATGGCAATTTATCAACTAATAATTGCGATTGTTCACCATCAATACTTACATAACCTTGAAAAAAGAAACCATTGGTAGTTTTGGCGTTCTTTAAATCATTGAATAATTTTAAAGCTTTTTCATTTGATCCTACAAGGATTGTATTGAATCCAAATTCGCGTTTTTGTATTTTTCGGTTGATGCCCGTTGAGTGAATAAAGCGACCAATGTAGGTAACAATTAATTGGAGTGATAGTAAAAGAAAAAATGTTTGATAGTAACCTCTATAACTGCTAACCGAATCATCTAATAACAAGGCGAAGAAAATTACAAAGGAGCCAAATAAGGTAGTGTAAATGGTTTGTTTTAACTCACGCAAACGCGAGCGTCTGAAGATGTTTTTATAAAATCCAGTAAAATAGTAAAGGATTAACCAAAAGGTTGGAATTACGATGATGCCTAAAAGCAATTTTCTATCCTCGCTAATGGCCAATTGATAGTCGCTATGGGCGGTATCTACATAATGTTTTCTGAACCAAAAAAGGAGAAACCAAACAAGTGCTGCTGCAAGGTAATCGGTTAAAGCGTATTTGAATATTTGTTTATTTTTGGTCAATCTATTTAAATTTATGGAACGTAAACAAGTTTTAGGTTATCGACATAAACCAAAGGCTTAAGATCAGGATTTGAGGGGTCTTTATAAACGCCAAAAAATACTCTAATAGTAGTAATTGATGTTAGGTCGCCTGTTTCGGGTTTCAGGTTAATGTATATTTTTTTCCAAACATCGTTGGTGGGAAACGCATAGAAAACAGGGTTGCGTGAAATTATTGTGCCATCGTCGGTAAAAATTCCTACTTGAAAATTGGTATTGCTTTTAAAATCCATTTCTACATAAACATCGGATCCTAATTTGGGCACATTGTAAGAGGCAATGGTGGCCACCTCGAAATTTTCGAAAACAGATGGTGAATCGATGCTAATTCTTCCGCAGTAATTTGAATTTGAAAAGGGTTGATTGACACCTGGTAGATTGGTAGGAATAACCTTTAAAGAGTCGGTGGTATTATTTAAACCGTATTTAACCAATGAACTTCCAGTGTTTTCAAAATCCAATAACCAATCGAACTTAGCATTGGTTTTATAAGCGGTTGTTGGCTGAATTGAATCGATGCGAAGTTGCTTTAAATTTAAAGTATCAATGAAAGCAATGTATGGTTTATAATACTTGCGATTATAAGCACTCCCCGTTTCTTTAATACTGGGAAAAATAGTTATTTCAACATTTCCTTCAGCAAAAATTGGAATGGTAGCGGGCAATTCAAAAGTACCTACCTCAATACCATTAGCAAATACTTTTGCATCGGTGATATCTTGTGTATTGGCGCCTTGTGTAGGATTGGTGGTTAGTGTAAATTTTTTTATGTGAAGATAAGACGGGATGGGTTCCTTTTCTTTATCACAACCTAAAAATAAGAGTAAAACAAAACTTAAAATGCTAAATTTAAACAAATGATTCATGCGGAGTATATTGTATTTGTTGCAATACATTGGCCACATTAATTGCCTCTTCAATTCCAACAAGAGGCGAAACATGGTTAGTAATACAATCTACAAAATTCAGCAAATCTTTTTGCAATGCATCAAAATAAAGTATTTTTTTTTCAAAAACTTGCATTTTATTAGCTACTGTAAGGTTAGAGTTAGAATCGTTGTAAAGCGACAATTGGTTTTCCATCATCATGTCTACACGGGTTTCTTCAACCTTATTTAAATCGAAATCGGCTGCTATAATTTTCCCCTTTTGGTAAGCTGTAAAAGTGTTAATCGCATTTTTACTAAATAGATTATAGGTTATATCGGCCACCGTCCCATTGTCGAATAAAAGGTGCACTTTTAATTCGTCGGGTTGTTGGTTAAAGATATAATGTCTATTAACTTTTATTTTAGCAATTGGAGAGGAAACACTTCTTATCACCATGTCGACTGACTCGGCTAAGAAGTTATATTTTTCAAGTTCAGTAAAGGTCTTCACATAAGGTAAATGTACCTTAGCAGAAATATTACTTGGGTTGTTGATTAATTGTCTTGCGGTAGTATAGACACTTTGGGTGCCAGAGACATTTGAAAAATAAAATAGAGACCCTGCTTCTTTCAGCAGTTTTTGAATTTTAACTAAATCATAATAATCAATTTGATTGAATTTCTCAATAATTATATGTTTACTTAAGCGAATACAATTGATTAGATTTTCGGCAAGATTAAGATGTTGACCACCACAGAACAAAACAGCATCGGTTCTTTTTGCAAAATCGAGAAATGGATTTAGGCCATAGAAGGTTTCAAAATTTTCCGATTTTGATGAATCAAAAACACCTACCAATTCATAATGTTTTTGTTCATTTATAAATGGTAAATATTGATTCACCGAATCTGTGCTTCCCGCAATTCCAATCTTAATTTTAGACAATTGTGATAAAATTTATTTGGTACAAAAATGCATCACCTTGTTATTTGTATCATTATTTTGTTATGAACTGTGTACTAAAGAAGATACAATCCTATGCTTAGAAAGTTTGAAGATGCCTATAAACACAAAGGTTTGCGCAATGGACTTACTGATAAGTTAAGGCTTAAAGGAATCAAGGATGAGACTGTTTTAAAGGCTATAAATACAGTGCCAAGGCACTTTTTTATACCAAGTGAGTTCGAAATTCACGCTTACGAAGACAAAGCTTTCCCCATTGGAGCGGGTCAAACTATTTCGCAACCTTACACAGTCGCGTATCAAACTCAATTGTTACAAATACAAGTTGGCGATAAGGTTTTGGAGATAGGCACCGGCAGTGGTTATCAAGCATCGGTATTATTGGCATGCGGGGCCAATGTTTATAGCATCGAAAGACATGCAAGCTTATCTAAACAAGCAGCATCGATTTTGAAATTAATTGGCAACCAAAATTTAAATTTAAAAGTTGGTGATGGCACCTTGGGTTGGCAAGAGCATGCACCCTATCATAAAATTATAGTTACGGCTGGTGCCCCTTCGGTTCCCAAAATATTATTCAATCAATTGATAGAAGGTGGCTTTTTAGTTATACCTGTTGGGAATGACACGAAGCAAAAAATGGTTAGGATCACTAAACTGGCGGGCAATGAAATAAAGACTGAAATATTTGAGGACTTTAGTTTTGTTCCTTTGATTGGGGAGAATGGTTGGCAATAATATTGAGCATCTTAACTACTTTATTTAATTGCTTGTCACATAAAATTAATTGTTTGCGTCTATTAGGAAAATCGACCAAACATTATGACATCAAATTTTTCAAACATTAAGAAATTTTTGCTGATGCCCATGTTGCTTATTGCAATATCGGCATTTTCGCAAACCATGACACTCACATCAAACACTACAGTTTGTCCTGGTGGAACTGGAACAGCCACAGTTAGTTTTACGGGGGTCACCTACCCTTTTACCCTGTATTGGTATGGCGGTGCAAATGTTCAAGATGGTAATATAACGATTACAGGTAGCCCACAAACAATAACCTTTACTGGTTCAACCACTACCTACAATTACAACTCGTTTGGAGCGGCACCTTATTTTTATAGCAGTAACGGTGCTTCTTTTGGATATTTTGGTGTTGGTATAACACATGACGGAATCGCTCCATTAACGGTAACCTGTAGCGGTGGAACCTTAACCGTGGCCAATATAAAAGGAGGTACAGCGCCTTATACCGTAGATTTAATGGATGTTGTTAGTGGCACAAGTTTAGTTTCTGGGTCTAGTCCATTAAGTGTAACTTATGGTCAAGGTTGCCCAGCAGGTGTGCGCGAAACGCAAATAAAAATAACCGATGCCAATGGATGCTATGTTATGCAGGATAGTTTTTCTGTTTATTGTAGAGGACTAAATTTAACAACAGCAACGACTGTTGCCAGTTGTACAAATGGCTCGGCTAGTATTACTGGTGTTTCGGGCGGAACAGCACCTTATTCCTATTCATGGAGCAATGGCGCTACTACATCGGGTATAACAGGCTTAACAATGGGAAATTATAGTTGTTATGTCACAGATGCAGTTGGCTGTGGAGGCGAAGCTTATCTTTATGTCTCTCAGAACCCTCAAATTTTGGTGAATACGACTGCGAGCGCAGCAAAATGTTTAAATGCCGATGGCAAGGCTACAGCCTTTATTACTGGAGGCACAGGACCTTTTAAATATTTGTGGGACAATGGTGCAACAACTGCATCAACAAATACACTTACAGGCAATGCAAACCACACTGTAAAGGTTACTGATGTTAAAGGATGTCTTGGAGAAGCTTCTGTCTACATTCCAATAAGTACCCCTATTTATGTCAATTATAATACTACGCCAAGTTCGTGTACAAGTAATACTGGTGGAGCCGTTCTAACTGTGAATGGTGGAACTGCACCTTATACTTACAAATGGTCAGGACTATCGAGTACAACGAATACAATTAGTAGTGTTGATGTTGGTGATTATTCCTTCTTTATTGAAGACGCTGTAGGGTGTAAACAACAAGGCTATGTATCGGTGCCACCGATTTCACAAATATACGCTACCATAAACCGCAGCGATGCCATTTGTCCAAGCAATATAGGTTCGGTGTATGTTACTGCATTTGGCACTGCAACACCACTTACATACAAATGGAGCAATGGCGCCACTACCAGTTATATTTCTGCTGCCCCAATTGGTTCATACACTTGTCAAATAAAGGATGCCAATCAATGCAGTGTTACAAAATACGAATATGTAGGTCAACAATCACCGGTTACCGTTGGCATTAGTACCACCAGGGCCAGCTGTATTTTTACGAGCGATGGAACGGCTACAGCAACCCCTTATGGAGGAACTGCCCCTTATAGCTATAAATGGTCGAATGGCGCTACAACCTCAACCATTACTGGGTTGAAAGAAGGTCATTATTATGTAAATGTAGCCGATGCAAATGGTTGTAGCAGTTGGCAATATGTGCAAGTCGGCTATAATCCTACCACTAATACCTGTTACTGTGAAGTAAGTGGAATTGTTTATGACGATTTGAATTCAAACTGTATTCAAGATGCTGGTGAAGATGGCATTGCCAATACTATGATAAACTCAAATGGTGGCGGTTATAGTATAACTGATGAAAACGGATACTATAGTATGAAATTACCAAGTGGTAGCTATGTCATTGAAGAAATAATTAGCAATAACAATGCTTTGGCTGCATGTCAATCAAATAATATTAGCTATACTGCCACAACTGGAAGTGTTTGCAATAAGACACTCAATTTTGCCAACAAACTAGCACCTATCCACGATATTCAAACCTTTGTGGTTTATAAAAATGCACCTATTCCTGGCAATTATCATACACAAGAACTTATCTTGTTCAATCATGGTAATACAAAAGAAACAACGGTTCAAACCAATTACTCGCATGATGGACAATTAAGTTATTTTTCAAGCACGAATCCATTGAAGGTACCTAATTCAAGTTATCCGAATGATTACCAATTTATCTCACCATTGACGATTAAACCTGGAAAATACAACACCTCGCTAATCAATTTCTTTACACCAACGAATATACCATTGGGTACTGAGGTAGACTTTTTGGACAGCGCTGCTTATGATTCACCTGTATACGTAAAATGGCTGAGCGGAGAATCAACGCCATGGAATAATATTTATAGTTCTACAACAGTGGTTCGCAGTTCTTGGGATCCTAACTATAAAGAAGTTTTTCCTAAGGGAACAGGAAACGATGGGATTATTCCACTCTCGGTTAAAGATTTTAGATATGTTATACATTTCGAAAACAATGGCACAGCACCTGCTCAGAAAGTTGTTTTAATTGATACCTTAAAATCTGATTTTGAGATGGAGACACTTGAAGTAATTGGTGCTTCGCATGGTGTTAAAACCACGATGAGTGCTGATGGTGTCTTAACATTTACATTCGACAATATAAATTTAGCGGCTACCCCAAAAGGTGTTTATAATGCATTTGCACAAGGTTGGGTGGCCTATAATATTCAACCAAAAACTAGCAGTGTAAAAGTAGGCACGCAGTTAAAAAATATGGCTGGCATTTATTTCGATTATAATGAACCGGTATTCACCAATACGACCGTGAATACTTACGTAAAAAACACGAGCAATCTAAATTCTATTTCGACCAACAAACAAGGATTAATAGTATATCCAAATCCAAGTAATGGCGATGTGAATTTAATTTTAAGTGACAATGGTTTATTAAATGGTTTGGTTGAAATAATTAACATGGAAGGAAAAGTTCAATTGACTTTAAATGCGAGCAATGAAAATATGCTAATTAATACTAGCGAACTCTTAACAGGTATTTATTTAATAAAGATTACAAAAGCAGATGGAAGTATTGTGAGTTCCAAATTCATAAAATTATAACGCGGTTCATTTATCGATAAAATAGAAAACACCAATTTTCGGATTGGTGTTTTTTATTTAAGTAGAATGGAAGGTTATAAATTCAATTTTTAAAGCTTTTTAAACAACTGATCACCGTCATTTTTTTATCACTTTAGTGCATGACCTATATCACAACAAATGATTTACATAACGCGACAAGTCAATGATACCAATAGTTGAGAAAGATTGGAAATTTGATTGTAGCTTAATTAGGCCAATTAAGGATAAAAAACTCTTTTAATTGTAAAGATTTTTTTTAATTTTGCCCTGTAATAATTAACTAATGTTTTCTAAGTCCTGCGAATATGCCATTAAAGCCATGATTTTTATCGCTCAAAAATCGCGGAATGAAATGCGTGTAGGAATTAAAGAAATTGCTAAAGGGACAGATTCTCCAGAACATTTTATTGCGAAAATAATGCAGGATTTAAGTAGAAGAAAATTGGTTCATTCTGTTAAAGGACCCAATGGTGGTTTTTACATGGATCATTTTGATTTAAAAACATCTTTAGCAGATATCGTAAAAGCCATTGATGGAGATTCTATTTATAAGGATTGTGCATTAGGGCTAAAAGCTTGTTCTGAAAAGAACCCCTGCCCTGTTCACTTTGAGTTTAAAAAAATAAAAAAAGATTTAATACAAATGATAGAAGAGAATACGATTGGCGACTTTAACGAGAAATTAGATTCGGGTAAATTCTTCTTGAAAAACAAGTAAAGTTTTTTTTGTAATAATAAAAGATAAAAAGGTATTTAAATATTAAATTATGACTAAAATCATATCCAACAAAACGGTTCAAGAAATTCCTCAC
>CANFUB010000089.1 GCA_947450015.1 Bacteroidota bacterium
CCATTTTCGTCTTTGAATTCTTGTACCAACCAATCGATGATTTTTTGATCGAAATCGTCACCACCTAAGTGTGTATCACCGTCGGTAGATTTTACTTCAAATACACCATCACCTAACTCTAGTACTGACACGTCATGCGTACCACCACCACAGTCGAACACCACAATTTTCATTTCGGCATTCTTTTTATCTAATCCATAAGCCAAAGCTGCTGCTGTAGGCTCGTTGATAATTCTTCTTACTGTTAAACCTGCAATTTCACCCGCTTCTTTAGTGGCTTGTCTTTGTGCATCGTTGAAGTAAGCAGGCACTGTAATTACAGCCTCTTTCACTTCATGACCCAAATAATCTTCTGCTGTTTTTTTCATTTTTTGCAGAATCATAGCACTAATTTCTTGTGGTGTATACATTCTGTCATCGATCTTAACACGCGGTGTGTTGTTCTCGCCTTTCACTACTTCGTATGGTACACGACCAGTTTCGGTAGTTACTTGATCGAAGGTATTACCCATGAATCTTTTGATAGAAAAGATGGTATTACGTGGATTGGTAATGGCCTGACGTTTTGCAGGATCACCAATTTTGCGTTCTCCATCCTTCATAAAACCAACAACCGAAGGCGTTGTTCTTTTGCCCTCGCTGTTAGCGATTACTACTGGCTCATTACCTTCCATTACAGAAACGCAACTGTTGGTAGTACCTAAATCTATTCCTATTATTTTACTCATAATGTTGTTCAATTATTTTCCTATGAAGTATCAAATAAAATGCCATGGGCCTTTGTATGCCATAATCGAACTTTGTCACTGAAATTAGGGTGAATTATGACAGACAATACGTCAAAAAGGCATATTAATCCTTCACAAAGCCCAACTTTTTGTACTCGGCTTGTCGTGTTAATTGATCGCGGGTGTAAGAACCCAATTGAATGTTATTGTAACGCGAAACCCTGCGCGCAGCAAACAAACCTATACCATTTACGACATTGCTATAATCGGTTTGTTTCTGAACGATACCAATCGATGGTTCGGCCACCGACATGTAATTGTCGAATTCTAAATTGGCATTGGTTAATTCAAATCTACAAGGCAATAGTCTCCTAAAAATTGAGGTATCTTCTTTCAAGCGCAGAACCAGTGCCTCATAAAAAAAATTACCATCTATTCCCACCGAAACACTCTCGCGCTCGTTGGCATCGAATACCCTGTATTTATTGACCATGCGCAACTTCAAGCTTTTAGCAACTTTAATCGAAGTATCCTTTTTATTCACTTCTAAATAGTTGAAATAAAAATAGGCATCGAATATTTTAGCATTGGCTGGTCCTTGAAATGAAACACGCAAAGTGCCTGGTGTAAACTCCATTTCCTTGTTAAAAAAGGTCATGGTAATAGGCCCTAACAAAATGGTAGAATCTGGCACATCAGTAATGGCATGCACCATTTTTTTCTGAGAAGGCAACACTATTTCTAATTGGTAATGGTAGAACTCATAGAGGTTCGCAGGATTACTGGCATAAATTTTTTCTTTTGTCGCATACAAATAATTCACCGAAGTGGTAAAGATGCCAGTTGCTTTGGGCAGGTAATTCACTTTGTAGAGTGGTATCCTGCGACCGGTTTCAACCTCAATCAAAAAAGGGGCTAGGGTATCAAAATAAAGTGAGTCGGATTGTTGTGCTATAGCGGCTGCACTTGAATTGGGATTTGTAAACACCTTATTAATTTTAATGTATTGGATGTCTTGCGATGGATCCAACAACCCAAACACCGCTACATTTTCTTCGTAAGGCCCAGTAATATCAATGCGATTGTCACAAGCATTAAAAATAAAGCTGAATAAAACTGCCAATAAAAAGCGACCAAGATTTTTCAAAATTTAAAAGCGTGTGTACGTCTCTTACAAAGATGCCTATTTTTTTACAAAAAGTATTGGTGCTTGTTTCACCAATTGGTAAAGCAATGAAACTATTTTACAAAGTTCAAGGAGCGAAAATCGGCCGAAAGATACAAGGTCGACAAGGCCATGCTGCCCAATTGCAAACTGTTGTAACTGGTTACCCTGCGCGAAGCGAAGATGCCCATGCCGTTTTTAACATTGGTGTATTCTGTTTGTTTCTGCACAATACCAATAGATGGTTCGGCCGCTTGTATGTAATTATCCAGTTCTAAATTACCCACTGTTAACTCCATTCTACAAGGCAACAATCTTCTGAATACATTCGGATCGGGTTGTATACTCGCTTTTATTAAATCGTAAAATGAATTAGAAGCGATGGTAGTAGTAACCTGCTCGCCACCTAAATCATCGATGGTTCTGAGGTTATTAAGCAGGCGCCAACGCACCGTTTTCTTTACCTTCACATTGGTATCGGCCTTGTTAACTTCTATATAATTGAACAAAAAATACGCATCGGCCAATTTCGAATTGGTAGGCGAAAGGTAAATGATTTTAAATGTTTTATCCGGCACAAAATCAATTGAAGGTGTGATTTGAGAGCGAACTGTCAATGGTGAGTTTAACAATATAGAATCCGGACAATTGCTCACTGCTGTAATTAATTTTTTAGTTGCTGGCAAGGTGAATTCTAAACGGTAGTGCAACAATTGAGAACTGTTCGATGGGTTGCGCGAATAAATTTTCTCTTTGGTGGCGTATAAATAATTTGGTGAAGTTGCAAATACACCACTATCCTTTAATAGGACATTGGCTCGCAACAATTTTATTTTACGACCCGTTTCAATTTCTACGAGCTGAGGGGTTAAACTATCAAAATAAAGTGAATCGGACACTTTTGCCACATCTGCTGCCGAGGCATTGGGATTGGTAAACACCTTGTTGATTTTTATAAATTGAACCGATTGTGATGGATCTAAGAGTCCGTAAACAACCGCGCTCTCTTGGTAATCGGCCAAAACATCAATATCATTTGAACAGCCAAAATTGGTAAAAACAACAAATAGTAAGGTTAAATAATAACAACAAGTCTTCATTATATATAAATTTCGTTAATTTTGCTTTTTAATTCAAAATGCCTGCAAAGATGAAGAAATTATTTGTACTTTTTAACTGCCTAGTTGGAATAATTGCCTACGGACAGGAAGTTCAAAAAGATTTTACAAAAATTTTACTAGATGAAAATTTTAACAATGGCGACAAAAACTGGAACTCTACCTTTAATGTCGACAACCTTTTTATTGCTCAAAATGGGTATTATGAATTGTTCAGACGCTCTAAAAAATCGGGTTACTTTTTATTGCCCAACGATAAAACCGAGTACGGCTCGTTTGAATTAGAAACCGCCATTACCTTTGCCGAACACGACAACCGCAAACAAAGTGCTGGTATTTTATTAATGGCCAAAGACAATAGCAGCGGCCTCTTGGTTGAAATTAATCAGAAAAAAGAATTCCGCATTTTAAGAATTTACAACGACCGCCAAGTGCCTAAAATGGGCAGTGGTAATGGTTGGATCAAAGCCCCGGCATTTCTCTCTAAAACACAAAACACCATTACCATTCGCACTTACGACAAAGTATACGACTTATTAATCAACGGTCAGTTTGTAGTGTCCTTTACAGAAATTGAATTGAACAAAGGCATGGTGGGCCTATACATAGGTGCCGACAGCAAAGCAAAATACGATTACCTAAGAATTAAAGGCGAAGAAAAAACCGACCTCACCACTATTGAGGTATCCAGTTCTAAAGAAGAAGAAAAATCCTTCACCCAAATTATCATCAACCTCAAAAATCAAATCAATAAAAGAGACAAAGAGATTGATGAACTAAAAAGCAAATTGAAATTGGCCAGCAATGGTGCGGTGAACAATGCCAATCGCGATACAGGCATTATCAACGAGCGCAACAAATTACAAGTGCGTGTCAACCAATTGGAATCGGATAACGAAGATTTACAATTGCAATTGGTAGCGCTAGAAGAAGAGAAAAAGAAACTCGAAGATTTTAAAGCGGGTGTGCAAAGCGGACAGGAGAATGGTGATATCATCATTAACCTCACCAACATGGTATCGAATCAAAAAACAAAAATTGAAGAGTTGGAACAGCGCAACAAAAGCTTGAACAACGAGAACAATAGTTTATTTATAGAAACCAAAGATTTAACCAAACAACTCGACTTACGTATCAATGCCCTGACCTCAGAAAAGGCGAAGAACATTACCATGCGTTATGAGTTGGACAGTTTGAAAAAAATAATTAGCAATTTAACTGATAGTTTAAAAGCCAAAGATGCTTTGCTAAAAAAGGGCGATGCCAACACAGCGCCTCCTAAAGAATTAACCGACGAAGAGCAATTGCAACAACTGATAGAGAAAGAAAGACAGGAGCGCATTAAACGCAGAGAAGAAGAAGAGCGCAAGAAAAAAGAGGAAGAAGAAAAAGGCAGTAACTAAAATGCAAATTGTCAGTGCTAGGCTTTTAAACATACTTACTTTCAACAATCAACAGGTAGTGGCCATGGCCTTGTGGCCTTTCATTATTTTAAAAGACAAAGCCACTCAAAATAATTTGGCCATCGTTAACCACGAGAAAATTCACCACCGCCAGCAACTCGAATTATTAATAATACCCTACTACATTTGGTATTTTGCAGAATATTGGACCAGCATGGTGCGCAATGGATTTAAACACCAACAGGCCTACATGAACATTAGTTTCGAAAAAGAAGCCTATGCCAATCAATACAATTTAAATTATTTAAGCAACAGAAAATGGTTGAGCAGTTGGTCGTTTTTTAAAGCGAAGTTTTAATCCCCAAACATGCTACATTTTCAAAAACCTTTTCTTTATACTGCACTTTTAATCATTGTTTTAATTGGCTGCACCTATGGCGAATCAGCCAATAGCATTCATAGTATGAAGAATGATTCCATTCCTTCTTTACAAACTTCTATCTACAATGACCTTCGCGACATCAATCATTTTAAGATTAAAATAGGTAATTCCTATTTTGACAGTTTATATGCATTGCTTATAAATTCACCCAACACAAAAATTGATATGACTAAGGATTTATGCCTTGGCGACAATTGCGAATCCTACCAAAGCATTTCACAGGATTCAATGCAAGTATATTTTTTCAAAGGAGATGCCAGCGAATATGGTTTTTCAAATGATCAATTTGTACTCATTCACGATAGTCTCTGCTTTGTTCGCAATTTCAATGTAAACATCGAAAAATGGCCTATTGACAACAGTCAAACGCTTTGGAAAATTGAGGAACGCATTTATTATTTAAACCGAAGCAACCGAAAATCCACATCGAAAATTGCTTTCACGCATCAGTTAGATTCGTTTGATTTTACTTTTAAAACTGTTTCATCAATACCAATAAAGGTGAATTTCGAATCCATCTATTCAGCTAAAGTGTTAGAATTGCAAGAACTTTTAGACCTCAAAAACGCGCAAGAACTCGATTAACTATTTCAATTTCGAAGTGATTATTGCAATCATTTTATCGGGCATGGTAAAAGGTATAAAATGGTTCTTACCACTGAGCATAAACGTATCCACCTGTGCATTTTTCATCTCATGCATCACATAGGCTTGATTGGCAAAGGGCGCCAAAGGATCATCAGTACCATGGATTTCTGTAATGGGTAAATTTAATTTCAAAAAATCTTTTTGCATTTGCCTTACCTCATTGGGCAAGGGTTGCATTTCTTTGGCACTGTTTAGCATGTCCGAATCCAAAGTCCAACGCCACCATGTCCACTCGGTCATGCTTTGTGCCTTGCGTTTAAAGCCAATACCTTCTTCTACTTCGGGCGCAATGGTAGGTGCTATAAGTATTAATTGTTTAATCTGATTCGGAAATAGCAAGGCCAATTTTACAGCTATCGGACCGCCATAAGAATGGGCCACCACTGTTATTTTCTGTGTGTCCTTATTAAAAATAAAACCCGAAGCAACGGCCTCGGCTTGGGCTTGCAAAGTAGACAAACCTATGCTCCCGCTGCCGCCATAGCCCGGTCGGTCGAGGGCCACAAGGTAAGCCTTCTGCAACAAACCACTGTCCGACAAATAAGCTTTAAAAGC
Source organism: Bacteroidota bacterium (assembly GCA_947450015.1). Classification (GTDB taxonomy): domain Bacteria; phylum Bacteroidota; class Bacteroidia; order NS11-12g; family UBA955; genus JABMMZ01. The sequence continues at coordinate 6,060 of CANFUB010000089.1, forward strand.
ATCCCAACTGCCAGGTGATCCATGAATGAATAAGACCATGGGCTTGGTGGTATCGCCAGCAGTAACCCACCTTACAGCTTGTCCATTGTTTACTATGGTAGTATCTTTAAAAGGAATGTGCTGGTCTTTAAAAAACTGAGCGGTTGTTGCGGCATCCATGCCCGAAGGCACTAGGCGGGTTAACAAGGGCAAAAGAAAAAATAAAAGTATAAGAACAACAAGGCTTCTTCTTATCCATTTGAACAATTTTTGCTTGTTAATGCGCATGGTTAAGCAAATTAATTATAATGGTAGTGCCCTCGTTTGGTTCGGAGTTCATGTAAAACTCGGCACCAATATCTTTGGCCCTGGCTTGCATGTTTTGCAAACCAAAATGTCCCTTGGCCAAACCTTCTGCTTCTTTAAATCCTACCCCATTGTCTTCGATCTTAAAATCAAATACAGAAAATTCGCTGTTGTAAAAATACACTTCAATTTTAGTGGCTTTGGAATGGCGCACCGCATTGCTGAATGCCTCCTGACAGATGCGAAATAAATTCAAAGCCTGCATGGGTTTTAGTACTTCGCTGGTTTTAATATTCTCATGAAAATTGCAATGTATATTGGCATTGAAATCGAGCATTTTTAAACAGTACTGTTTAAACTTATCGGCAAAGGCTTCGGTGGTAATGCTCTCGTGGTTCAAGGCCCATACGGTTTCTCTTAAAGTTAAAATGGCTTGCTTGCTCATATCGGCAATGGAATGCAAACGTTTGTTGTCGGGCACTATGTCTTGTATCACTTCTAAATTGGTAACAATGTACGACAATTGCGCCCCCACATTATCGTGTAAGTCGTGCGAAATCGAAATGCGCTGCTGTTGCTCGGCCTCGTGTACCAAATTTTGCGCAATTAAATTTTGCATAATTTGCCGTCTGCGATAATATAAAAAGCCTGCAATCACTAATAAAATACTAAAGGCCACAACCCCATAAGTCAATTGTTTTCTAGCTTTAATTTCTGTTTGGGCTTTGGCAATTTGCAATTCTTGAATTTTATTTTGTTGTTGCAATTGTTTGTTTTCGTTTTCCTTTTTCTCTACCCCATATTGGGCTTCGGTATTGGCAATCAATTGCGAAGTTTCTTCTCTGAAAATCGAATCGCGCATGTATTTTACTTTCACGAAATATTCTGCTGCAGTTTTGTACTCGCCTAGCTTTTGTTTGATAATGGCATAGTGAAAATAAATGTTCGATTGCACTTTTGGCGATTCAATGTCTTTGCAAATCACAAAGGCCTCTTCTACATATTTCTGTGCGAGGCCAATATTACCAAGGTTCAGGTAGAGCTCCGATAAATACATCAACGATTCGCCCAAGCCTGTTTTGTTGTTCGACAACTTGTGGTATTCGATACCTTTTAAATAGGAGGCAATGGCTTCTGTATTGTTTTTAACGGCACGGTACTCATCGGCAATGTTATGAAAACACTTGCCCAAATTGTAATTGTCTTTCTCCTTTAAATAGATCTTGATGGCCTGTTGATTCATCAGAATGGCCGTGTCTGGTTTGTTCTCCCTGGCATAAATCATGGCGATATTGCACAACACGTTGGCCTTTTCGTATTCTCTTCCTGCCAAAGCATAATTTTTTAAAGCCAGTTCGAAATTTAAACGCGACTTGGGTGTATTCCTCAAATCGTTGTACACCAGGCCTATGTTATTGTAGCAATTGCCCAAATAATGGTAGTGTTTTATGGCCTCTAAAGGTTTAATGGCCGAATAGAAACTGTTCAAGGCATTGGTATAGTCGCCCTTGTTCCAATAGGTTAATCCAATGTTCGACAAGGCGCTGCCCTGCCCTTTTTGGTTTTTTAATTCTAAATTGAGTACGTATGATTTCTGATAAAAATACAAGGCACTGTCAAAATTACCCGACACATCGTAAACAACCCCTATGCGGTTATAAGCCCCGCCTAAGCCAATTTGGTAGTTAATTTTTTTAGCCAATTGCATGGCACCAAAAGCCTGTTTTTTGGCCAAGGCAATATCAGAATACAGGTTTTCAAAGCATGCATCATTTAGTGCTTTAACCTTTGTTGTATCGCCATTTAACGCCATTGCACATGCGCCAAATTTAAACAACAAGATTAAAAATAGTAAATTCCTATTCGTCATTTAATTATGTATGTTAAAGGTATGTTAAATCATTAGTACGCGGTAAAAATACATCAAATGTACTATAGCTATAAATAAAAATTCATATATGTTTGTACCAACCAAATAATTATAATTAACATGAAAAAATTTAAACTAAGTTTAATGATGCTTACAGCAATCGTTGTACTTGCATCGTGCGGTGGTCAAATCAGATTGACCGAAACAGAATCAATAGGGAAAGATGCTGTTGTGAATTCTGTATGTGAAAACAACGACATCAAAGTAACTTACGACATGTGGGCAGAAAATGGTATCACGTATTTCTCAATCTACAACAAAGCCGACAAACCAATGTACATCGACTGGAAACGTTCAGTATTTGTATACAACGATTGGAAAAACGACTATTGGGTAGAAAAAAGTACAAGCCAAGAGTATTTAGTACCTTCTGGAACTGGTAAAAACATTACCTATTCAAGAAGAATGTCGACTGTAGTAGCAGAAAGATATACCTTCATTCCTCCTCATACTTATGTATCGGTGCCAATGAGTTATACCATCATGAGTTCAGCATTAACTTCAACATCTGAAACTACTGGCGATAACAAAATGGCTGTAACTATTACTGATAACTTAAAAACCAACCCTAACCATCAGAGAGTAAAAATTCCTAGCACTACTGGCAAAGGAACTGTTAAAGCATATGAGTTATCTTACACCAAAGAAACTTCTCCTTGCAGATTTAGAAATTTCTTAACTTATTCATTCGACGAAAAATTTGTTAATGAAAAATTCATCGAAAATGAATTCTACGTAAGCAAACACACCCAAATGAGTGTTAAAAATTTCTTAGGCAAGAAAACCAAAGTAAAAGTAAATGTTAAATCTTTTGGCAAAAAAGCGAAAGGTAAAG
>CANFUB010000090.1 GCA_947450015.1 Bacteroidota bacterium
CAAAGGTTTTTGTTCAACCTAACTGTATTAATTTTGACAATGTAATTGTTGATGAAAACAGAATAAGCGAAATAAAAATTAAGTACCAATTAGAAGGTAAAAAGGTTGTTGGTTTTGTAGGCTCTATTTTTCCTCACCATGGCGTTGATATTTTAATTGATGCTTTTTCAAGTGTGGCAAAGGATTTTCCAAATGCATTACTATTAATTGTTGGTGATGGAAGTATACTTGATGCCTTGAAAGCAAGGGTATTATCTAACGGAATTGAAAGCAAGGTTTGTTTTGCTGGAAAGCATAATCACAAAGCGGTTTTCAATTTTATAGCCACAATGGATATCTGTGTCATGGCCAAATCCAATTGGTATGGGTCGCCAATAAAAATATTTGAATATGGTGCCATGCATAAACCAATCATAGCTCCAAACACAGGCCCAGTGAAAGATGTTATGCAAAATGAGGTCAATGGTTTGGTAGTAGAAATGAACAAGGAAAAAATCGCAGAAGCCATTGTCAACTTACTTAAGAATGAAACATTAGGTAAATCCATTTCAGATAATTTTTATACAGATATTAAACAACATTTCACTTGGGAAATGGCCGCGCTAAACATCCTTAAAAGGGTCAACTAAAATCTTTTTCAATCTATATTTTCTAGTTTTTCAATGAAAACATTTTCTCAACTTAAAAAGAATCTTAAGCAAGATTTTACCGGTTTAAAAACCATTAGAGTAGCGCTTCTAGGCGATACGGCCACTCAATTTTTGGTTCAGGCTTTAAGGGCAACAGGTTACGAGGCTGGTTACGATTTGCAAATTTGGGAGGCAGATTTTAATCAAATTGAACGTCAGGTTTTTGATCCTAGCTCAGAATTATTTGAGTTCAATCCAGAACTTGTTATCTTATTTCAATCTTCACATAAATTATTAGCGAAGTATAATAAATCTAAACCCGAGCATTATCAAATGCTAGCAGATAATAGGTTAGAGGAAATTAATTCAATTGTATCGGCAATTAATGGTCAATTAAATGCTAAAATTATTTATTATAATTATTCTGAAATCAATGATTCAGTATTCGGTAATTATGCAAATAAATTGGAATTATCATTTCCTTTTCAATTGTATAAGTTAAATTATGAACTTGTGAGACTAGCAACACAAGTTCATAATTTTTATATCTGTGATTTGTCTTCTATACAGAATCAATTGGGTAAATCAGTAAGCTTTCAGACATCAGTCTACATTAATACTGAAATGGTTTTAAGCATAGATGTATTGCCTTTTGTTGCCAAACAAACCGTAGACATTATTGCCGCCATGAATGGTCAATCTAAAAAATGTGTGATTTTAGATTTGGATAATACTGTTTGGGGTGGGGTAATTGGTGATGATGGTCTAGAAAATATACAAATTGGCAGTTTGGGCATTGGCAAAGCTTTTACAGAGTTTCAATATTGGATTAAGAAGCTTAAAAACCGTGGAATAATTTTAGCAGTTTGCAGCAAAAACACCGAATCGGTGGCAAAAGAACCTTTCGAGAAACATCCTGATATGGTGTTGCGACTAGATGATATTGCGGTATTTATGGCCAATTGGGAAAACAAAGCAGACAATATCCGACAAATACAAAGCATACTGAATATAGGTTTTGATTCAATGGTATTTTTAGATGATAATCCATTCGAAAGAAATATTGTACGCGAAAATATTCCAGGAATTACTGTGCCTGAGTTACCTGCAGATCCAGCTGATTACCTCGAATATTTATACACACTTAATTTATTCGAAACCATTTCCTATTCTAACGAAGATACTGAAAGAACCAAACTTTATCAGGTTGAGGCCCAAAGAAGTGTTCTTCAACAAAAATTTACAAATGAAGATGAATTCCTGGAAAGCCTTAATATGCTTTCTTTGGTCGAGCCCTTTAATAAATTTAATACACCACGGGTAGCGCAACTATCCCAAAGGTCGAATCAATTTAATTTGCGTACTATACGCTATACAGAGTCGGATATTGCGTTAATTTCCAATTCCGATAATTTCTATACATTTGCATTCACACTAGAGGATAAGTTCGGAGACAACGGGTTAATTTGTGTGATCGTTCTTAAGGCTAAAGATAAAGAAACGGCATTCATCGAAACCTGGTTAATGAGTTGCAGGGTATTAAAAAGAGGAATGGAACAATTCACATTAAATACCATTGCGAATTTTGCAGAAGAAAAGGGCTTCAAGCAATTGGAAGGCGAGTATATTCCAACGGCAAAGAACGAGATGGTAAAAGCACATTATGCCAACCTTGGTTTCGAAAATTCGGGTGATAAGTGGATTTTGAATTTAAGTAATTTTAAAAATAATAAGTGTTATATAAATAAAAAATAAAAATGGAAAGAAATGAAATTTTAAAACAAGTGAATGCAATTTTCGTTGACATTCTTGACAATGAATCATTGGTATTAACTGATTCAACAACAGCTAACGATGTAGAAGATTGGGATTCATTGACCCATATTCACTTAGTGGTAGCAATTGAAAAAGGCTTCGCTATCCGCTTCTCTTCACAAGAAATTCAAAGTTGGAACAACATAGGCGAACTTGTAGATTGTATCGCATCAAAAAAATAAATTAAAAATCAAAAGATGAATCAGGAACAGAACAGCACAATGAATTATATCGTAGATCAGATTACGGTAAAAAATCAATTGCACAGCAAAAAAATAATTAAAAATTTAGCCAAGTTTGATGAAGCCTATTTCAACCGTGCTAATGATTTTTTAAAGCGCTATGTAACACTCTTGCAAAACGAAGGCAAAACACTTGATTATTCAATTGATTGTTATTTGCAAATGATTGCAGATGTAAATTATGAATCTGTTCAATTCTTTCAAACAGGCGAGTATACTAGTAAATCATTTGATGAAGTGAATCAACGTGTATACAACAATCCAAATGTAATGGAATATTACATGCATGGTTTGCTGCTTTCTCAATTTTTATGGACACACCACTACGATATTTTATTGTATTTTAATAAAATTATCAATCAGAATGCGGCTCATATTAATAATTATCTTGAAGTGGGTGGCGGACATGGTTTGTATATTTCTGAGGCCATTGGTATTACTGGCGCAAAGGCCAATTACGACCTCGTTGATATTTCTAAAAGTTCTCTAGATATTGCTAAAAGAATGATTAGCAACGATAAGGTGAATTATATTTTGTCGGATGTTTTTGAATATTTCCCTGAACATAAATATGATTTTATAACCATGGGTGAAGTATTAGAGCATGTTGAAGACCCAGTTGCCTTGCTTAAAAAATTAAATTCACTTTTAAGCGATAACGGTAAATTGTTTATTACTACCCCTACCAACGCACCAGCCATTGATCATATCTTCTTATTTAGAAATGCAGATGATATACGCAAAGTAATTCACGAAGCGGGCTTTAATATAGAAAATGAGTTTTCAATTTATTCGGAAGATATGCCTGCCGAAAAAGCTGAAAAATACAAGGTTTCTATGATGTATGCGGGTGTTTTAGTAAAAAAGTAATACACTACCGCTTATGGGCGAAAAAAATGGCTTAGCTGGTCTGGAATTTCATCATGTGGGTTTGGTTGTCGAAAGTATTGAAACCTCCATACTTCACTATTCCTCGCTTTTTGGAACTGAGAACATTTCAAATATTTATAAAATTGATTCACAAATGGTGAATGTCTGCTTTGTAAAAGTGGGCCCAAGCAGTTTCATTGAATTAGTCGAACCGATAGGTGAAGCGTCCCAAGTTTTCAAATTATTAAAAAAGCGCGTTAGTTATTATCATGTTGCATATAAAGTAAATCAAATTACTGAGGCTGTTGCGCGTTTAGAAGCACTTGATTATAAAGCGATGGCGTATTTTAATTCGGAAGCCTTTGATGGCAAAAGATGTATTTTTTTATTTTCCCCAGAAGCCCATTTAATTGAATTGATTGAAAATTAAAAGTTTCAATCAATGCTTAGTTTAAGATTTCATGTTATTTAATTCACTCGAATTTTTAGGATTCTTTTCGCTCTTCTTTTTTATTTACTGGCTAGTATTTAAAAAGAACCTAAAGGTACAAAATTTATTTTTGTTACTCGGAAGCTATGCCTTTTATGCTTGGTGGGATTGGCGATTTTTGTCGCTTATCATTGGCAGTTCAATACTCAACTATAGCTTAGGTATTCAAATTCAAAAAAGTAATAATAACAAAATAAAACGATGGTTGGTGGGGTTGTCTATTTTCCAAGGAATTGGTTTGCTAGTGCTATATAAATATGCCGATTTCTTTATCGTTTCATTTGTTGATTTAAGTAAGGCATTAGGCTTAAATTCTAACCTACACACCCTGAATTTAATATTGCCATTGGGCATTAGTTTTTATACGTTTAGAACACTTAGCTACATTCTCGATATATATAAAAACAAGATTAAAGCCACTACCAATTGGGTAGCATTTTTTTCATATGTTGCTTTTTTTCCATCACTAATTTCTGGTCCAATTGACAGAGCTTCAACACTCATACCACAAATTGAAAAGAAACGTCATTTCGACCCAATGCAAATGTCGGATGCTATGCGCCAGATACTTTGGGGCCTATTTAAGAAAATGGTAATTGCAGATAATTGTGCGGCATTAACCAATCAAATATTTGATAATTACTTAACCTATCCTGCTAGCTCATTGGTATTGGGTGCTTTCTTTTTTACAATCCAAGTGTATGCTGATTTTTCAGGCTATTCAGATATGGCCATAGGTGTTGCCCGCCTATTGGGATTCAATGTAAGTAAAAACTTTAATTATCCTTTTTTCTCTCAAACCATCGCAGAATTTTGGCAGAAGTGGCATATTTCGCTTACTTCATGGATGACCGATTATGTTTTTGCACCACTCAACATTGCTTTAAGAGATTATGGTAATTTGGGATTGATACTGGCAATTTTACTTAATTTTTTAGCCGTTGGAATATGGCATGGTGCCAATTGGACCTTCCTGTTTTATGGTTTCATTCAAGCGTGTTTATTTGTTCCGATGATACTTCGAGGAACTTTGTTTAAGAAAAAAAAGTTTCAAAAAGACAGGACATGGCCAACGTTTGGTGAATTTAGAAATATGCTAAGCACATTTGTTTTAATAATGTTTACCAATGTTATTTTTAGAGTTGAAAAAGTTTCACAAGCATTTGAATATTTCAAAAGAATCATCTCTTCTACCTTATTTTCAATTCCAGAAATTACGAATAACCGAACCAATGCCATCATTGCATTAATTTTTATTGCCATATTATTAATAGTAGAATGGCTGCAGCGCAATAGAGAACATGGTTTAGAGATAAGTAAAATAAAACCGGTGTTCTTAAGGTTTAGTATTTATTACGCACTCATTTTCTGTATCATCTATTTTGGTGCTTCGGGCAATAACCAATTCATTTATTTTAAATTCTAAATCAATGAAAAAATTCATTACCAAATTGCTGTTTATGTTGCCAATACCATTGGTAATTATAGGCATAAACTATAAAGAAGACCCTGCGAATATTTTCAGAAAAGGACCTTACGAGAAAGGCATCGTTAAATACCTCAACGAAGGCAATAACGTAACCAATGTAACCAACTATGATGAAAGGCTTTTACAAAGGTATTTTATAACAGATTACAAGAATTGTCCAGAGGTAATCGTATTAGGTTCAAGCAGAGTAATGCAATTGGGCAAGGGTTTTTTTCCGAATGAAAATTTGATGAACAACGGGGTAAGTGGTGCCTCAATTGAAGATTTATTAGCCATTTATGATTTATACGAAAATAAGGGCTGTGGTATTAAAAAAGTAAGAATAGGATTAGATCCTTATTTTTTGAATGACAACAATGATCAATCGCGTTGGAAAGCGCTCACCAATGAATACAATGATATGTTAAATAAACTTGGTTTAGCAAAATATGTTGAAAAGCCTTTGCTTGATCAATCAACATATGTGAAGTACAATCAACTTTGGTCGCTTTCGTATTTTAAAACATCGTGGAGTTATTTTATTAGAGGTGTCGATGTTCATTATCGTCCAACCAATCAAACAATTAATAAAGATTTTACCAAGTTAACAGATGGTTCAATCATTTATGGTGAAAGCTCAAGAAATTCATCCCTAGAAATTGTTAATGGCTATGCAACGCTCTCTATCACTGAAACTCCAATGTATGCAATGCGCGAATTCAAGCAATTGTCGCCAAAATATCAAACTATATTTACGCACTTTATTGATTATCTAAAAAAGAAAAATATTGAAGTAGAATTCTTTATTTCGCCTTATCATCCCATTGTGTATGATTTTATAAAAAAGAGCAAGGATTATCAAATCGTTTTTGAAGTTGAAAAATATTTCAATCAATTCGCTGCAGAACGCAAGCTAAAACTAATTGGCACCTATTCACCTTATGTTTATCATTTCAATGATTCAGCGTTTTACGACGGCTTTCATTGCAAGGAATCGGCATTACAAAGGGTATTCGAGCAAGAAGCCAAAGATTCACTAAAATGAGAATTGCATTAATTGCAGATGGTATATGGCCTGATACAATAGGCGGCATGCAGAAGCATTCCTTTTACTTAGCAAAGTATTTTGCTTTGAATGGTATTAAGGTCGATTTGTATTATTGCGCAACTGATGCGGCATTGGTAATTAAGCAATTTTCTTTTGACGAAACCTTAAACATTCGATTTTTTAAAGTTGAATTTCCAAAGGTTAAAATTCCCTTTCCTGGTCACTATGTCTATAATTCATACCGGTATTCAAAGCGCCTATATCAATTATATATTAAGCAGGAATCGTATGATTTCACCTATTCGCAAGGCTTTACTGGGTGGTATTTTGTAAAAAAGGGAGTTTCAATTGGTAGCAATTTGCACGGTTTAGAAATGTATCAAAAAGCATTTGGTTTAAAATCTAAAATGGCCCAATTGCTCTTGCGAATTCCGGCAAGTACCATCATTAAAAAAAGCACAATTAGTTTTTCGTTAGGCGGACAACTTACCCAAATTTTAGAATCGAAAGGTGCTAAATTAATAAAGGAAACACCCATTGGCATTGGTGAAGAATGGTTGATCAACGCAACCAATCACAACGAAAAAATGAATTTTGTTTTCGTTGGAAGAAATGAGAAACGCAAAGGATTAGATTTATTATTTAAGGCCCTTGAGAGCATAAATAATGACAAATTTGTATTTCATTTTATTGGTATCGAAAGACCTAGTCATATACAGGAGAGCAACAGCCTCTTGTTTCATGGCGAATTAAGGGACGCAAAAAAGATACAAGCAATTGTTTCAAAGTGCGATTGTTTGGTCTGTCCAAGTATTGCCGAAGGGATGCCAACAGTCATATTAGAGGCCATGGCCATGGGTTTGGCAATCCTAGCCACCAATACTGGTGCTACAAGCCTATTAGTAAGTAACGAGAATGGGAAATTAATCGAAACAGATAACATCACCCAATTAGTTGATGGTTTAAATTATTTCATTCAATTGCCACCTGATAAACTTGTGCTTCAAAAACAAAGTTCTTTTAATAAGGTATCCGAAAAATACATATGGCCTGTGTCTATACAGGTTACAATTAATGCGCTAAAATCATAGTTGTTCTTTGATTTTCTAACCTTGCTTTTTGTTCGCGCAACTTCATTTTTACAATCTTACACGAGAAGTAATAAATGAAAAAGAATAAAAAGAATCCATTTCCAAAATAGTTTCCAGTTCTTACCAAACGCACGACAAACCAAATAAAAATACCTTGGTTCATCACAGTGTACGCTCTTAATTCTTTATTATCATATCCTCTTTGCCATAAAAAGTTTTTAAATAGAAAGATAAAGAATAAACTTAAACCGAGTAAACCTGTTTCAGACATTAATCGCAAGAAAAGGGAATTAGCATCGTTGGCATTGAAAGCGCCATATCGGGTTAAGAAGTCTTTGTCAAAGAAATTTCCGAATTTATCCAAGTAGTTTTTTTCGTGTGTTCCCAAACCAGTGCCTGTTATAGGGTTGTCAGAGAAAGAGGCCTTCGCCACCATGTAATTAGAAAAAATCGCAAAACTACTTGAGTTCAAACTTGAGGCCTCTTTCTTACTAAATTTTTTAGCTGTGAAGGCGTTCAATGTTTCGGTGTATTTAATATTAAATTCTGTCCAGCCATCCTTAACATTCGAAAATAAAACAGTAAGCAAAAGTATAACGAAGGGCAGAAAAATAATTTTCCAATTGGTAACGGAAAAGTATTTTTTATTGTATAACCAAAAAATGATAATGAGAGCAAAGCCTATTAATCCAGCAGTAGAAAAGGTTAAAACGAAACAAATACCCACTATTAACATATTTGTAAATTCGCGCGATAGCGTGCCAAATTTGCGAAAAGAAGAGAAGTTTGAGAACAAGTAAAAAAATGCTGGAATCAAAACAACAGCCAAAAAGTAGGGTTCCCCCATCACACTGTAAACCCTGTACAAGCCAAAGGTTGTTTGTCGAATATCCTTACTAATGTGAATACCACTTAGATGTAAAAATTCTTCAAAAATACCATACACCGATACGACTAAAGCAATGGTTATATACCATTTGAATATTTTTTTGAGATTAAAATTGTTGTACGAAAGAAAGGTATAATATGCCACCGAAGTGAATGTAATACCGATGATTTGTTTCATTACCTTAAAATCAAAGGAATTATCGAGCCAAGTTACGAATAAGGTTACGCCAATTAATAAACTTGCAAATCCAAAAAACCAACCTGGCAAAAGTTTAAAAGATTTTTTGGAATACATATAATAAACAATACTGACAATGAAAAACAGATAATACACGTAAAAATCAAAAGGCAAAACAAACCTAAGAATGATAAAATCATCCATAAAAATGGAGGCAACCATGCACCAACTAAGAATGTTTTTGAAATTCATTTTAAATGGTAATCTTTGCAAAAGTAAATTATTGCGCGTATTAATTTTATATACTGAGTTAGCTGGCTATTTTATTGCCTGTGTAAAACATTTGTTATTACAGAAAAA
>CANFUB010000091.1 GCA_947450015.1 Bacteroidota bacterium
AATCCTTGCATCATGCATTCTATACTCAAATGCATAATAATCGCCTTTGCCTACAATCTCATTATCCTTCTCTTGATTATTAAACCCATACCTATAATTCCTATTGGTATCATTCACATATTGCATATCGGTTATTGCACTACCAAAGGAAGATTGGGGTTTCATGAATATTTGCTTTAATTGAAAATAAAGCATTTATTTTTGATTAAAGCAAAAAAACGCTTATTTAAGTTCAAATTCAAAAAATACTTATTGTATTTGTTTTTCATAAACTAGTCACAAAATGTTGGCTCCTCTCCCGGCCAAAAAAGGTATGAGCAAGCAGGCAAATTAGGGTTTAAACAACAATGCATACTATCTCGATTAATAATTTTATAATATTTCGATTTTATAATTCTTAGCCCTTCAAACTTTAACCCTCCTATCTCATATATATATTTAACCTTATACCAATCCAATATATTTTGATTTGTATCAATATCAATAATTCTGGCAAAAATTGTGATATTATCATAATTAGGTTTTATTCTTTGTTCTGACCAGTCTACAATTGCATCTTCTGGGTTATTTGGATTATAAGCAATACTGTAATAATTGCCCAAAACAATGTTGTTTATTGAATTTTCTTCCAATTTATATTTTTTGTTTCCAACAGTGTACTTAAAATTTGCATATTTTCCACTTTTTCGTGTAGTAAATTTAAACAACAAACCACATGTTTTTGGATAAGAAATCAACTTAGATTTATCTTGCTTTGTAATCCATTTATTTATACTAATAATACCATATATAGGAAATACTATTAGGGTAATATTTAACATGAGAAATTTTAGAATTGGTTTCATTATCTAATTAAAGTTAAGGTCTTTTTTGAATCGTCAAATTTATATAATCCTAAGTTGTTGCCATCTTGGGTTAATTGTGAATTTGTTTTATTGTATACTAGCTTTACGCCATCGTCTAAGTATATATAATAAAAGCCCTCTGCTCCAGAATATTTTGTTGACTGATATTCAATTGTAGTTTCTCCTGCATAATTTTTAATAGTTGTATTTGTTGCTCCATTGGTACCAGAAGTAGCGGTTGCTTCATTATCAGAATCTGGAAATAGTTGACCTGTCACCGTGTTATTCCCTGCACTAGTTGCAATTTGTGTAGCAGCATTTGCCTTTGCTGCAGCAACATCTGCATTTAATGTCGCTTGAAATGCATCTTGAGATTTCTGAGTGAAAACTAATTCCTTTATTCTTGTTTGAGCAGGGGATTTAGGTTTTATAATTGTCCTAGAGTATTTACCCGCTTCTATTAAGGCTTTAGATTGTTTTTCCAACGCTTTTCGGATTAAAGAATTAGAATTAGCAACCATTGGTTTGATAATCCTACCAACTGTGTAGCCTGCTACTCCTTTCCCTATTTTATTGAAAAAAAAGCCAAATGTAGACTTCCCAGGACTATTAAAACTAAAACTATATTCATTACTTTCTTTATTGTATTGGTAATTTATTGAAGATGTAACAGCATCATCCCAATTTTTAACAACCAATCTTGTGGCCTTTTGAATTGCTTTTCCATATTTAAACGCCTTTCTTGTTGCATTTAGAAAATAGGCACCTGTAGCACCCGCTACACTTGCAACTCCAACATCTAACCAGTCCATTTTCTTGAAGGATGAGCTATAAGTGGACAATTTCCATGGCCTCCAACCATTAGCAATCATTTGTCCACCCATTTCCATTAATCCGGCGCCTAAGGCTCCAAATATCCCTATATCTCCCTTTTGATCACAAATACTGATTGGGCTATTTAAATTATTTGAATATGGGGTTTCATCCGGAAATTCGCTCGCTTCAGGATCAATACTAAACCATCTTGATATTCTAGGGTCATAAATTCTATCTTCCGCAAAGTATAGATCTAACGATGAACTTGAGGACTCTATTCCATTAAAGCCGTATCTATACCTTCTATTGGTATCATTCACATACTGCATATCTGTTATTGCACTACCAAAGGCAGGGTAAAGAGAAAGCTTGTTTCTTCCCAAGTTTATTAACTGTTCGATATTCAAGTTTTTGCTAAATAACAGTGTTTTTATGCTTTATTAAGCCAATAATAGACTAAAAAAATGTTAAAAAAAAATAATCATTTACCACTCATTCCTCTTTTTCAAAAATTTATTACAGAAACCCAGTCTGGTAAACGGGTACAAAAAAATGGTAAGTCAATTAGAAATTCCACTGTAGAGAATTACAAAGCGCTTCTAAGCAATTTGTTGAAGTATTCAGAGAAATTTAATGATGCCATTGAAATTAATGTGAAATTTCGTCATACAAAACAAGTGTTTGAAAAAGAACAAAAATTCTATCGCAAGTTTTATAAACAGTTTACAGATTTTTTATATGCTAGAAATTGTACAGATAATTATGTTGGACTGTTAATTAAAACTTTGCGTTCTTTTTTCAAATATTTACAAGAAGTTAAGGGATATGAAACTGGTAATTTTTATAAATCATTTTATTCTTGCAGAGAAGAAATTGCGGTATTGGTATTTAGTCAAGAACAGCTTAGCGTATTGATATTCGATGAAGCCTTCAACTCCTCACTTCCAAAACATTTGATTAAAACAAGAGATGTCCTTGTTTTTGGGTGCACTGTTGGCTTGCGATTTTGTGATTTAATTGCACTCAAACAACGAAACTTAGAACATAAATTTGAGAAAACATATCTAATTGCGAAATCTCAAAAAACAAATATGGAAACAAGAATTAAGTTGCCTCAATATGCCATTCAAATACTCGCAAAGTATAAGAAAAAACAAACAACTTTGTTGCCTTCTATCACCATTATTCAATTTAATAATAATATTAAGCAAATTGCAATTCTAGCAGGATGGACTTATGAAGTTGGCAAAGAAAGAAGTAGAAGAGGAGTGAGGCGAGAAATTAAAAAGAATGGAAAGCCGTATCGCTTTTGTGATATGGTAAGCAGTCATATTATGCGAAGAACCGCTATCACAACATTGTTGTTGATGGGTGTGCCAGAACCTTTGGTGCGGAAGATTAGTGGTCATTCTGCAAACAGTAAGGAGTTTTATAAATATGTTAATTATACAGATTCCTTTATAGATGATGAAACAGATAGAGCATTCGCTAAATTAACAATTGGTATCAATACTATAAATCAATAATATTGTTTGGTTTTGTTGTTTGAAGCGCCTACATTTGAATTACTTAAATGTTAAAACATCTCTGTTTTATATTGTTTATAGGAGTCTCCATCCTGCAAGCCCAGCAGTTGGATTCGGCATTTAAGGAAAGGCAAAAAGAGGAGCGCGCTAAATTGGGTGGTAAAACCGATACTTTCAAAAAACAACAACAAGAAAAAATTAAGGCATCAAAAATAAAAACCATTGCTGAATTAAAAAAAGATTCTTTACTTGTTGCCAATAAAATTCAAAGTAGTAAAGCTTCCATAAAAACCAAAACAGATAGCACTGCTCGTACTGCTTATAAAACCAAGGGTAAGGAAGCACTAAAAAAAGAATTGCAACCCATAGGCACTGCAAAAGCAAAAGCCTATAATCAATGGACGGTTGCAAAAAAAGCACTCAAAAATCCTTTTAAATTAACAGGCGAAATACGCTCCGAGAGTTTTGCTGCCACAGCACAAAATCCCATGTTGCGAAACGAACCTGTTTATAGCCGATTGTACATAATACCTACTATCTCATTTTTAGGTTTGCCTTTTAAAGCCAATTTCTTTTTAACCACCGAAAATAACAATGCTTATAAAAGCAATTTCTTCTCCTTTAAATTCGATGCCAATGCCATGCGCCAACAGGCAGCTACGCAAATACAAAATGAGATAGACGAAGCCAAAAAAACAGATAGACTTAGACAACTCGATATTCAAAAAAATGCACTGGAAACGCAGCGTTACGAAGATGAGTTGAATGGCATGAAAAGTAAAATACCCGATGCCGATGCTTTGCAAAAAACACTGCAACAACAAGCTGAAGAAAAAAGCAAAGCCTATATTGAACAAGAAAGACAAGCAGCAGAAGAAAAATTAAAGAATGCCAGCGAAGAAGAGAAACTAAAAATACAACAAGCACTCAAACAAAAAGAAGATTCCATAATCAACCATTATAAAAAAGAAGTAGGCGATTCGGTAATGGCAGCCAAAGGTCAATATGGCGATAAAATGGATACATCAAAAGTAAACGGCTATAAAGATAAAGCAGCAGAAGATACCGCTCAGCTAGGTCAATATTTAAGAATGCTACAAAAGGTAGAAGACCTAAAAACACAAAAACAAAAGTTGGATGATTTAAGACAAGTGGATTCAACAAAACTGTTGCAAAAAGCAGGCGGTATTCGCAATCCAGATGATTTGCGAAAACTGGCCAAAGAACAATTGCCAGGCAATCAATTCATCAAAAATATATTGGCAGTCGACCGCTTTGGAATAGGTGTTGTTAATCCTCAGTATTCCGAATTTACGTTGTTTGCCGCCTCGGTTAAGGGATTGGATATTGGCATCAATAAAGAGAAATGGTTTTACGATTTAACCATCGGTAAAACAACTAAACAATTTACGGGACCATTTACCAGCAACAAACCTGTTTATGATAGAAACATTGGTGTTGCAAGAATTGGTATTGGCGAATTAAAAGGAGATCATCTATCTGCAGAATATTTGTACGCTTTCGATTCTAAAACTACAAATATCAATATGCCTCAAATTCGCAATGGTGTAGTAAATTTAAATGCACAATTTAAGTTATTAAAAGGTACTCAAATTGAAGCCAATGCTGCGCAAAGTGTTTACAAAGAATCGTTCACTTCTTTACAATCCAACTATATTTCAAGCACAGCAAAAACCAACGAGGCATTGGGTACAAATGCCAACAAAGCTTATTTGTTAAAAGCCATTCAAACGGTTTCAAAAAATGCAAAATTAGAAGCCCAGATTAAACAAACAGGAGCTGCATTTCGCAGTGTAGGCAATCCGTTTTTAAGACGCAATTTCAGAGAGTTTGAAATCAAATACGAGCAACAATTCTTCAAAAAGAAAATAAAATTCTCTGGCTTTTACAAAGAGATGCGCGATAATTTAATTGAATTGAACAAGGCTACCAATCGATTAAAAGGCTATGGTTTAAAACTCTCTACCGCTTTCGAAAAATTTCCAAATTTAATGGTGAGTTATAGTCCTTACCAACAAGGTAACAATCACCCTGATAGTATTTACCGAACCAATAATCAATTCTCTGTTACCAATGCAATGATCACCTACAAGAAACGTTATAAAACCATAGCATGGAATGGTTTGGTAAGTTATACCCGCTCGGCCATGGAGATTAATGATAGAGGCACAGTAGCTTACAGATTGGTAAGCACAGTGCACACCTTACAGCTAGGCAGTAGGAATACAAGTATACTCAGTTATTTAAGCAATGTTACAGCACCTTTTGTAGATTCATTAAATTCTAATTCTATACAAATTAACCATACTTATTTGGCCAGCAAAAAAATGAGTTTAACAATAGTCAGCGAACAAACCAAATACAAAAATGGAGCGTATAAAATGGGAGGTGCTTTGCAAGTAACCTCTACTGTTTTTAGAAACTTTACCCTCAGTATACTCGCCCGTTATGACAAGGTACACAAGCTATGGCATTTGGAGGATGCCGATGTGTTTACAGGGAGGGTGGTGATGGTGTGGAAGTGGTAGGTTGTTTTATTCAATAAATTATGAACCCGGTTTTTAGTTACGAATGTGCTTTACTCAACTTAACGCCATGGAATGCATTTTCAAATTCATTTCTGTCTACAAACGAACGACCGCCAAATTTGAATAATTGAAATTTACCTTCACGCATGTATTTGTAAAAAGTAGCTGGAGTAATAATTTTTAATTTAAATATTTCCTTAATAGGCATATACTTAAACTGGTCATCCGTATTTGGTTTTTTAGTTTCTTTTTCAATTGCTATTTCTTTCAATAGAGATTTCAAACTAGTTACCTCTTCAAGGATGGTATCTAAAATATTAGGATTTGATTTTGGCGCCATAACAATTGTTGTATTTATTGGAAACAAAGGTATTATGACGATAGGTATAAAGTGGTTTGCAGGTGGTGCATTGCTGGTGCCAAATTTATTAATTTGAATTTATTGCAAGAAATAAAGGGGGTGACGCTTAAAGAAAGTGTAGGGTTTTTGACTGGTCAAATGTCAAATGATAGATTATTTATGTTTTAGATGAATTGAATTCTTTAATAATTTCATTTATTAAATCATTAGCCTTGTTGTTTTTTTTATCTAAAATTGCAATTATCTCCTTAATATTTAATAGGCTTCTTAGCTTTTTGCCATAACTTGAATTACTTAATCCTTTTGATAATTTCAGCTTTTCAATACTTGGATTTTCATTCGTTTTTCTTATAAAAACTCTAACAGTGTTTTTAGATTTATTGTATTTTTCAAAGATAAAATTGAGAATGTTTTCTGCATTTTTTGAGTTAATTATAAATTTTGTGTCTTTACTATTTGCGCTAATAATCGAACATGCATAGCCTATCTCTGAATAGGTGTAATTGTATTTTCTTGTACTTATTACTTTTGGGTTTTTGCTTGTAAATTCTTCTAATTTCCAAATAGCTGTTTTTAATAATTCGGATTTAATATCAATAACATTGAGAAATTCAAAAATCAGTGTTTCAGATATTTTCCAGTCTTTGTAACTTCTAGAATTTTGAAGCAATATTTCTTCACGAAGAGCAGCAATTAGTTCAAGTTCAAAGAGTATATCTTCAAAGTCGAAATCCTTATTCACTTTTTTTAGCTTTTCTACTAGTTTAAGTAAAACCTCCCCAGTTTCTTCACAATTATTATATTGGTATTTATAGTCCCGAATAAACGCCTTAATGTTTTCAAAAGAAGAGTGGACTTTTAAGTAATTAATAACATTCAGCATATGTTGTTCAATCTCTTCTAAGTTAGCTATCGGTTGAATTGCTAATTGTTTATCTTCTTTTTGAAGAATATTTATTTTACTAAATTGATTTAAAAAATTTACGTCTATCATTTTTTGTTACTTGGTTTTATTTTGGTGGTAAATGAACCAAATGCAATGTTTGAATCTTCGTCATCTATTTTAATATATGCCTTGAATTGTTCATATGATTTGTGACCACTCACTTTCATTATGTCTTCAGCATTTATTCCTTGGCTAAGGGATAAAGTGCAAAAGGTACGTCTGCCAACATGGCTTGTACATAAATTATACCTAAAATCTGAATGTTCAACCTTTTTGTTGCCTGTCATTGTAATCCACGATTGAATCTTATTAAATTCTGCCTTTTTGCATACCTCTTTCAAATAAATATTAAAATTTTGATTCGTAATGCTTGGTAATCCCTTTTTATATTTTGCAAAAATTAGGCGCAAATGATT
This sequence comes from Bacteroidota bacterium, assembly GCA_947450015.1. Classification (GTDB taxonomy): domain Bacteria; phylum Bacteroidota; class Bacteroidia; order NS11-12g; family UBA955; genus JABMMZ01. The sequence continues at coordinate 7,460 of CANFUB010000091.1, forward strand.
TTTAAGTTCGGGGTGCAGTGGAATCTTGACCCTTTCATTCGTTTTTTGTTGGTAAATGTCAATATAAGTATCATGCAAATTATTTTTGTTCAATAAAGAGGGTATATCAGAAAATCTTTGGCCAGTTAAAATTTCTAATATAAATAGATCTCTCACCCGATCATATTTAGGTTCATCCTTTAAATCCAAGTTTATTAGTGTTTCAACTTCATGTTGTTTGAGCGCAATATTAAACGTCTCAATTTCTTTTAAATATTCAAATTCATCTAAATCAATTTCAGCTTTAATGGCATTAATTTTTTTTAAAAATTTAAAAAATTGTTTAAGGTTTTTAAGGTATTTGTTGGTAGTACTATTGTTGAATTTTTTATCATCAATACAATAAAGGTCTCTAAAATTATTCCAAGTTTCAATATTAATATTTTCTAAAATAATTGAACCGTATTTTTTTTGAAAAGCATTCAAATGGTTTAGTGAACCTATAGTTTTCTTTTTAGTAGTCTCACTCCAAATTAATTGATTGGCCCTCTTGTAAAGTTCATAGGCATCTTCAAATGTGATTTTAGATATGTCAGAATTCTTTCCAATCTTAGTATAATATATATCCCTTATTTCGATTAAGTTGGGTTTTCTTCCCTCTCTAATCAAATCCATTTCAATTCTAATCAATGATTCTCGAATGCTATTTAGAGTAGAAGTGTAGTCAAGATAAAATGGGGCTGATTTGCGAATTAATTCTTTCTTGCCTTTTGTTTGTCGAATATTACAATAGGCAGTTATAAATGCTTCACCACTTGCAAATCTGAGACGATTTGTTTTATTACTTATTGAAATATACAATTGAGATTGTGATTTGGCTTTTGGCGTCAAAAGATAGAATGAAACTGTTAGCATCGTTTTATAGGATTTAGTTGTTTCGTAGATTGAAATTTAATATATAAAAACTAAGTGCAAATATAGACCATTGACAATAACATTGACAATAACATTGACAATAATTGCATTATTTGGTTGAATTCTGCTAAATAGTATTATAGTATAAATAAATTAAAATACAGATATACAAGTATATAGGTATTTAATAATGTTTAGCTGTGTATTATTGGGGATTCCCCTACGGACTACAAGTCAATCAAAAGCCACCTTCAGGTGGCTTTTTTATTTTGTGCTCAGCTATATTGAAAATTTATTTTCAAAAGTTGATGAACACAAAATAATGCGATCGAAGATCGCAGATTGGCTTGTAAAGCCCCACCCCCTGGGAAGGGCGCAGCCATTCCCTCGGGGTGGGGAAGAAAATTTCATCGCGAGCCGTAACGAATTTTAGTAGAAACCACCATTTATTTTCAAAAGCGAGGGGAAAAAAAATAATGCGATCGAAGATCGCAGATTGGCTTGTATAGCCCCACCCTCTGGGAAGGGCGCAGCCATTCCCAGGGGTAATAAGTTGATAGTTAATTGTTATTAGTTACTAAGGAAACAGCCTTTTAAGTCATTAGTTAATCGTTAATAGTTATTA
>CANFUB010000092.1 GCA_947450015.1 Bacteroidota bacterium
TAGAAAATAAAAAACTCATGGGCACCTTCCTGCAAATGGCCAGCATGAATGATTTTTTGGTGAACCTTGTTTTAATTGCTTTGGCACCTGCAGTGTTTGAGGAGTTATTTTTTAGAGGCACTTTGCAAGGCATGCTCATCGAATTGTTTGGCAGTGCGCATATTGGCATTGTCGTTTGTAGCTTTGTTTTTGCGGCCATCCATTTAAATGCCGAGCAATTCATCCCTATGTTTTTCTTGGCCTTGGTATTGGGGTATGTATGTTATTATTCACGCAGTATTTGGCCCAGTATTATTCTCCATTTTTTAAACAACGGATTTGCCGTTTGGGTTACCTACCTACAAGATAGAATGCCAGTGGCCAAAGCCATTGTTACCGATGATTATACACCACCGATTGCCGCTACTGTTTTGGCCTTTGTGGTCATTGGTGGTTTTTTCTATTGGCTCATTAAAAAAAATCAAACCTTAAACACCATTACTTATGAATAATTTTTGGCAAAGAGCCATTACAGGCGCTGTATTTGTGGGCGCCATTGTTGGCTTAACCCTCTACAGTCAGTTGACCTTTCTTATTTTATTAATGGCCATAGGTGCAGGGGCTATGTTCGAGTATTACAGAATTGTGTTGCACAAGCAATACAGTGCTTTACAAACCCTTTATATTTTTGCAGGCTTGGCCTTGATTGCTTCGCGCCATTGGCTAGAGCCACAGTTGGTTTTACAAGGCATTACGCTGTTATTTGCCATCACTGCCATTGGTGTTTTACTCTCTAAACACAGGCATTGGAAAGCCATTGGTTATTTGGTGTCGGGTTTATTTTACATTGTGTTGCCCTTGACTTTATTTTATTACAACAGTTTTCAAAAGGATGGTTTTTCGGAATATGCCGATGTGGTGTTTAAACCCTTGTTGGCACTCAATTTATTCATCCTTATATGGTGCAGCGATACCTTTGCCTACTTGTGTGGCAGGGCATTTGGCAAACGCAAATTATTTGAATCGGTATCGCCCAAAAAAACCTGGGAGGGTTTTATAGGTGGCGGTATTTTAACCATGGGAGCTTCGTTTGCTTTGGCTTATTTTTTCCATATTCCTTTTGGTGTTAACGTTGTTGTTGCTTTACTAACCGTAATTTTTGGCACCTTGGGCGACTTGGTAGAAAGCATGCTAAAGCGCGAGTTTAATATCAAAGATTCAGGCACCATTTTACCCGGTCATGGTGGCATGCTCGACCGTTTCGATGCTTTGATCATTGCTCTGCCGTTTACGACTATGTGTTATTATTTGATGTTGTAGAAGGCTTAAAGCCAAGGATTAAATTCCTGAAATGCAATGCCAATTTTGAGAAAAATGGCCTTTCTTTTTCATCTTAAACCTATTTTTTTAATCAAAAATGCGTCCATTAAAATGGTCGATAAAAAATAAAACTAGTTGTAAATCAGGAAATTAAAAAATAAAATTAGGTTTATTCATTTTATTGTAGTGACATTTGTGTAAGTTATTTAATTGTCTAAAAATAGATTAGCAATTTAACAACCCACTTTATTTTTACAACAAGATTACAGCTAATTGTTTTATTAATATCGTTTAAAAAGTCACTTTTTAAATAAATATAAATATGAACAAACAAGTACTAGCTTGTGCTCCTCGCACAAACCATCGGTTTCAACCAATCCGCAAACCCCTTTCTTTTGGCATTCACTCACATTTTTTAAAATCACTTCTACTTGGGGTAATCATTTTGATGTCGAATTCACTCTTCGCTCAATATACTTTAGATCCCGGTGGTGAAACATGGACTAGCGTCCCTGCTACAGGCACAAAACCTGGATGGGAGGATGGAATAATAATGAACGCAGGTGACGTTTTTACTATTCAAGGCACTTCTGGTACTCCTTTAACCCTTACCTTTAATTATGGCTCTGGAGTGGTTATTGCAATGGCCTCTGGATGCCACTTAATTACCGAACATGTTAAATTAACATGTAAAAATACTTCAACAGATAATATATGGGGTGGTATTATCGCTGGCGGTGTCTCTACAATTAATGCGTATTCAACTGAACCTGATCCGCAGGTTGAAAATGATGCTACGAAATGGTCTGGTGTATTAAATACTTCACAAACTTTTGTAGAATTAAAAACAGGTACAATAATTGACAATGCACAAATAGGAGTTCATGCCACTGGAGGGGCAACTGTCCGAGCAAGGAAAACAACTTTTACAGATAACGCTATAGGCATTAAGTTTGATGCATACACACGCACCGATGCTTCATTTGTAATGGATTGTGATTTTAATTGGACTAAGAATAATGTCACTAATTTTACCGGAATACAAAAAGTACATATTGATATTAGTAATGTAAAAGGAATTAATATTGGAGGCTCAAATTTCAGTTCAACAATGCCTATTTCGTGTCCCGAAATAAGAGGTATTGGAATTAGATCAACTGGAGCAGCTTTTACTGTTGGCAAAAGTGGTGATAGGCTTGAGGTTGGAGGTGATGATACTGTGAATTGTCCTGAAAATACTTATACAACTCCGTCTTTAAGTAAGAGATGCATATTTTCACAATTGTATAAAGGAATTTTATTCCAAAGTGGCTTAGCAATTAATCACAGTTTTGTAGTCAGACAATCGACGTTTAATCACAACTACAACGCAATAGAAACAGCCTCGTCTTCAAACACAAAAATATACAAATGTAGATTTAGTAGTACCAGATCAATTCTAAATTCAATTTTTGCTAATACTGGAACTACAAGTTGCTCCTTTGAATCATATAGCGGGACTGAAACGATGATAGATATATTTTTTAATGATGCTCAAACCTATGAGGTATTTGATAATACATTTGACTTTGTTGGTAGTAATGTTAATCATATACAAGCGAGAAGTAGAAATTTAAATAAATGTCGTTTGCAACAAAATGTTTTCACAAACTCACTATCTACGACAATTGCAACTGCTAATGTTATAGGTATTCATGTTATAGATAAAAACTCTTTTTTAGAAATTTATTGTAATACCTTTAATAATATGGGTACAGATATAAAAATTGATGCGGGGGCAACTGTGATTAATCCATTGGGCTCAAGTGGCAGGCCGGCAATGAACGTCTTTTCCGCTTTAGTAACAGGCAGAGTGAGAATTGATAATTCTGTTCCTAATACCTTTATTGATTATTGGTTCTTAACTGGAATATTGGCAGTAAGTCATAACCCAAATGCACCATCAGTTGGTGTCACTGATCACGGTACAACTAAGATAAATGAAATAGTGTGCGATTTAAAATGTGGTGATTTTTATACTGGAATAAATGACTTTAATCTAGAATCTTTAGTTTCTATATTTCCGGTACCAACCAGTGAAGTGTTGAATATTTCAACCGATTTAAATGTTTTAAAATCAATTAAAATTTATAACCAACTAGGGCAGATAGTATATAGTTTCAGTAAATCTGAATTTATAAAGTCTCACCAAATAGATGTATCGGCTTTCAATTCTGGAATTTATTATGTAATTTTGGATAATAAAGCAGGTCTTGTTAGGTCTAAAAAAATAATTATTGCACATTGATGCAAGTATGAAATTTGGTAGAATAATAGCGTTGAATATTTTATTAGTTTGGGCTTTAATAACAAAGGCCCAAACCAATAATTTTTGGAATAGTTACCAGCAAGGGTTTTCATTTAACCCTTCTGGTAATTTAAGATATCATACAGGTTTAATAAATGATTACTTGGGAGTCAATAATTTATCTATTTCAGATTTTAATGGATTGCCTCTACTTTATGCTAACGGCACTAGTGTTTATAATGTAAAGAATGAGCTAATTACTAATGGCTCGGGGTTAAAAAGTTACTATAATAGTTTCAATAGTAGTTATTTTTTAACACTTGATACAAGCAATTTTTTAGTTTACGGTAATGCACTGAGCAGTAATGCGAATAAAACTAACGATAGTTTAATCTACTATTCTTATATTAAAAGGGATGTCTCTGCTTTTGGCGGATTTTCTATTCCAACCAATAAAAAAAATATACCCCTTCAGTTTAAGGAAAATGTAGTTTGTATCACAGCTTGTAGAAGTTTTGATGCTCAGCCAATAATGGTGTTCCGTACAAAAAATTACTTTTATTCATATAAACTATCAAGTGGTGGTATTGTTAATATATTAGACAGCTTGTTTTATCCTGAAAACAATATAATACCCGATAGCCTTAGACTCAATCCATTTCTTACCACAAATGGACTCTTCTCCCAAATGGAAATATCACATAATGGAGAATTTATTTCATTCAATGATCTATTTATTTTCCGAACAAAGCTATTAAATCTACAATATTTCAGATCAAATAATCGGTATATAATGACCTTTGACAAACAAACTGGTAAATTTGGTATTCCTAAAATAATCAGCACATTTTTCTGGCATAAATTCATAACCCCACTTAAGGATGATAATTATTATGATGGATTTTGCTTTTCTGCAAATGATAGTTTTTTATATTATCACGATGTTTTTTATGATATAAAAACAAAATATAGTTCCCGTGAAAACTTGTGCCAATATGATGTGTATGGCATAGATACAGTCAAATTAATTAGTACCAATGTTACAAAGAATGCAAGCAATGTTATTTTGACATTAAATCATTTAGGTGAACTGTTTTTTTTCAATTATTCTACAAATGGAAGTTCAGTAAATCTTAACAAAATCAAACAACCTAATAATTCATTCCCTCAATGTGCAATTCAACTGCAATCAGAGGTAGTTCCTTCTAATATTTCGATATCTCCTCAAGGAATAAATCAACATCTTTATGATTACATTCGAATAAGCAAGCAAATTAAATATGACTGTGTGGCAAATGTTGATTGTAAGAATAAAAGCCAAACATGGATAGGTTTCACAGATTTTACATGGCACATTAAAAATGATAAAGGAGGTGTAGATTATTATAAATCCTTTGAACCCCCACAATTAGTCTACACAAAAAATGGCGATTATCCTGTAAAAGTATTTGCTTTTAGCCCAAGAGGAAAGGGGTATGGTGAATGGTATATTGATACAATAAAAATCCGTATACCTGAAAAACCTGTTGCTGATTATTATGCAAAGGATAGCATTGTTTGTAGGTATACTGGGTTGCAGTTCATTAATTACAGCCATGCAAAAGATACCATAAGTAACAAATATGTTTGGAGTTTCGGGGATGGAAATACAAGTACAGAGAAGAATCCTATACATACATACACAGCTTCAGGCATATATACAGTAACCTTATTATATCGTAATGGGTATTGCGATAGTACTTTAACAAAAAACCAATATATTAGAGTAGTCGACGCTCCAAAACCAGGGTTCAGTGTATTATATAAGCAGGGTTGCTCTCCTTTTATAGCAAATTTCACCGATACTGTAAGTATTAACGTTAAACAAAAGGATTATTATTTTTCGGACAATAAATTATGGCAGAATATTACGACTCCTAAATTCACCCATACTTTTAATAAAGCAGGTGTATACAGAGCGGTGCAAAGATTGTCAGGTTACACAGGCTGTATCATTCAAACTGATTCAGTTGTTTTTAATATTTCAAAAGGGCTTACCAATGTGGATACTCTGAATGTTTTTAATTCAACGATTGAGAATCAAAATGCTTCAATTTATTGGGATAAGCAGGAAGGAGCTGTGAATTATCAGTTATTTAAAGATGGCATGCCTTTCAAACAACTAAAAGATACCTTTTTTACTGAAAATGTGCCATATGTTAAAGATGCCATTTATTCGGTGAAAGGGATTGATAGTTGTGGTAACTATAGCAGTGCAGGGCGTATTGGTAAACCCATGTTTTTGCAAGGCCAAATGATAGGTAACAATGAAGCTTCAATTATCTACTTTTCACCTTATCAGCAATGGAGGGGCTCAGATATAACGTATAGTATACAAAAACTTGTGAATGGCAATTGGTTCTTAGTTAACAGTGAAAAGTACAATGCACCCTATACCGATAACCAATTTTTAAACAAGAGCGAATTACAAGCTTGCTACCGCATAGAGGCTTTTGAAAATTCTAAACCTACCATCGTTTCTCATAGCAACGAAGTCTGCATCCCTTATATCCCAACTTTATTTGTGCCCACCTCATTTAGTCCGAACGATGATGGTATCAACGATGTTTATGATATTACAGGGTTTGGATTGAAAAGTTATTCTTTAACTGTTTATAACCGTTGGGGTCAATTGGTGTTTAATGGTGCCGATAAACAAGCATGGGATGGCAGCAAAGCTGCCGAAGGTGTATATTTAATAATGGTACATTATACTACCAACGCTGGTATCAAATTGAATCAAAGGGTGACCGTTAATTTGCTAAAGTAATTTACCAAATTATTGATTCTTCACACACCTTCTTAAACTATTAATTTTCCCCTTAAATTTGCAGTGTGAATTTCTCTTCAAAGACAGTCGAAAATGCAGTAGAGGCGCTCTCGGGTTTTCCGGGTGTGGGCAAGCGCAGTGCTTTGCGCATGGTCATGCATTTGTTAAAACGACCAAAGGCCGAAGCAGAAATTTTAGCCATTGCCATTAATAAACTAAAAACCGAATTGCAACAATGCACCATCTGTTGCAATATTAGCGATACCGAAGTGTGCAATATTTGCAGTGCACACAACCGCAACCACCAACTCATTTGTGTGGTAGAAGATATGCAAGATGTAATGGCCATCGAAAGTACAGCCCAATTCAATGGTTTGTACCATGTGCTAGGTGGTCTTATTTCGCCCATTGATGGTATTGGTCCTGATGCTTTGAACATCGAACAATTGGTAAAAAGGGTAGCCGAACAAGGCAGTGGCGAAATTATTATTGCCTTGAATGCAAACATCGAAGGCGATACCACTTCATTTTATATAGCGCGTAAATTGCAAGGCTTCAATTTTAAAATTACTACCATTAGTAAAGGCATTGCTGTTGGTGGTGAGTTGGAGTATGCGGATGAAATTACTTTAGGTCGCTCCATCACCAACCGAATTCCTTACGAAGTTTAATTTGAATAAGCACTATGGTGACGCAAAGCGAGTCTCTCATAACACGCTTTCAAGCTAGGCTTTTCCTATGTAGCCAAACTAACCTAATGAGATAATTAGCTGCTTCTATTTTAGCCTTTCCTACTTTTTGTGTGGGCAAAAAGTAGGCAAAAAGCCCACCACGCATAGAAAATTTCAATTGGTCTTCTCGCGCAGGCTCGCCCTTCATCGCTGACCAAATGAAATTTTTACGCATGCGTGGACCCAGCCCGCATAACAGTTACTTATAATTTCGACACTTTATCCTTTGAAATTTGCGCCATATAATTAAGATTTGAATGACATTCCTTCATTGTAATATTATTTATAAAAGGTTTGGAAAGTATCAGAATTAAGCACCCATAAAAGATAAAAAAACACTTAACGATATATTATTTGCCTTATCCTCTCTATTTCGATAAATTTGCCACATTCACAGTTTGACCGATTTATCCATCATCATCGTTAACTACAATGTTAAAGCCTTGCTCGAGCAAACCCTGCTTTCGGTATACAAGGCCATACAACACCTGCAAGTAGAAATAATTGTGGTAGATAACCATTCGGCCGATGGCTCGTGCGAGATGGTGCAAGAGCGCTTCCCCAATGTAATTCTGATAGCGAATAAAGACAACAAAGGCTTTAGCAAAGCCAATAACCAAGGCATACACATTGCCAAAGGGCGCAATGTGGTATTGCTCAATCCCGATACCGTAGTGAGCGAAGAAACCTTTGTTAAAACCGTTGCCTTTTTAGACAGTCATGCCGAAGCCGGGGCTTTAGGTGTGCGCATGATTGATGGGCGTGGGCAGTTTTTACCCGAATCGAAACGCGGGCTGCCAACACCAGCCGTGGCCTTTTATAAAATGACAGGCTTGGCCAAATTGTTTCCTCAATCTAAAACTTTTGGTCAGTACCATTTAAGTTATCTTAACGAATTCGAAACCCACGAGGCCGATATTCTAAGTGGTGCTTTTATGATGATAAAAAAAGAAGTACTCGAAAAAGTCGGCTTGCTCGATGAAACGTTTTTCATGTATGGCGAGGACATCGATTTGAGTTATCGCATTGTAAAGGCAGGGTATAAAAATTACTATTTTGCCGATACCACTATTATCCATTATAAGGGTGAGAGTACCAAAAAGCACAGCATTAATTATGTCAAAATATTTTACCAAGCCATGGCCATTTTTGCTAAGAAACACTATAGCAAGCAGCAGGGTTGGTGGTTTGCCTTTTTAATTTATGCTGCCATTTATGCGCGCGCATTCTTAGCTTTAATCATTCGTTTTTTTAAGTCGGTGCAGTTTTTGGCCCTCGACTTTGTTTTTATTTTCACAGGCTTTTATGGCCTTATGCGCTATTGGGAAATTTACAATAAATATGTGGTCGGTGGTTTTTATCCGCCCGAATATTTGTACTACCATGTGCCTGCTTATATATTATTTTGGGTAGGGGGCATTTGGTTGAGTGGTGGCTATGCAAACCCTTTTAGACTGAATAAAACAGCTAGGGGCGTGATTGCAGGCTCTATGGTTTTATTATCGGTTTATGCGCTGTTACCAGAGTATTTAAGGTTCTCGCGCGCCTTAATTCTATTGGGCTCGGTATGGGCCTTGTTAATTACGATTACCTTGCGTTTGGTGTTCCATTTTATGCGCTACAAACATTTGGATACCCAAGCCAGTCAGATATCGCAAGTGTTAATAGTAGGCGACATGCCCGAGTGCGAGAGGGTGCGCCATATCTTAAGCAATTATCCATTGCGATTTAAAATATTGGGTTTTGTAAAACCGCAGGGTGTAACAACGCATGGCGAATGGGTGGGCAGTAGCGAAAACTTATCGATGTTGGCCGAGATTTACAAA
>CANFUB010000093.1 GCA_947450015.1 Bacteroidota bacterium
TGAAAATCTTCGTGTTTGCCTATGTCTAACCAATAGGAAAGCAGAGGATAGGACACTACCTTTTTACCATCTGCTATGCAATTTTCTATAAAAGTTGTGGCATCTAATCTTTCGTTTTCGCGAATGGTATTTAACAAATCATGTTTGATTAAATAGATACCTGCGTTGGAATAAAAAGTATAGGTTGGTTTTTCTTTTACTGTTTTGATTTGGTGATTTTCTGTTTCCATCACACCATATGGTATCTCAACATTGTAAGGAATACAAGCTACAGCAATGTCCGCTTCTTGCTCCATAAAATGGGTGTAAAAGGCTTCTAAATCAATATTGGTAAGTAAGTCGCTGTTCATCAATAACACATCTTTTGAAATGTGTTTTTTGGCCAGCGCTAAGGAACCGATAGTGCCCAGAGGGGCTGGCTCCTCAACCATGTATACCTGATCATTTTGATTGGTTGTATCGAAATATTGGCGAATTAATGAACCCAAATAATTAATGGTAATCACAATTTTCTTAATACCATATTGATTGAGTAAATCGACATTGTATTGAATAATGGCTTTGCTGCCAACTTTCAAAAGTGGTTTTGGGGTATTTTCGGTCAATGGCATTAAGCGTTCGCCTCTTCCACCAGCCATGATAACCGCTTGGAGTGGCAGTCTGCTTTTATGCGTTTTGAGATTTAATATATCTACTAATTGGTTCTGCGCATTAATGACAGGCACAAAATCAATCTGTTTTTCTTTGATGGAGAGAATGTCTTGAATAGAATATTGATCTTCTATTAAGGCAAGAAAATGGCCGTTAATAGCAGTTGAAATATCGTGTTGCATATTTCCACCTTTGGTCAAAAATCTTCTGATATCGCCATCCGTCAATACACCCTTCAATTTGTTGTCATCATCAACAGCAAAGAGAATTAGCACAGGGCTTAAAACCTCGAGCTGCTGCATGGCTTGATGGATACTGCTATTGATATGTATAGAGTGGGCGTTAACTTGGGACATTGTTTACCTTATTGGGCGAAGGTAATATTTTTTTGAGATAATGGAAAAAGCTAAGGAATGAGACAGTTTATCTAGTAAATAACAGTAAAAGTACCCTTAACAAAAACATTTCTATTCGAGCAGTCTTTATATTTAATTTTATAAAGATAAACACCACTCTCCACCATATTATTTTTGTAAACACCATTCCAACCAATTTGAGATTTCTTGGCATCGTATATTTTCTCTCCCCATCTGTTATAAATTTCTATATCTATCGGCTTGCTGCTAAACGTAAAGGGGAATAAATCATTCACTTCATCATCATTTGGTGAGAATGCATTTGGGATATACAATTCGTCTGTTGCATCATCTCCCGAAATATTTAAAGTATCAGAAGCTTGGCATTTACCATAGCTGGTTGTTAAGTAATACTGTCCTTTTCGCTTGGCTGCAAACGTATTTCCTGTACTTCCATCCTGCCATTTGTATTGATAATTTGTACGATTAGGAACAGAAATAATAAAGTCGGCTGCAAAACATAAGGCTGTGTCTCTACCTAAATTTAAATACTTATTGAATAATTCAATTCTAATCGTATCCTTAAATGTATGGCACACATTTTTTACTGTTACAAAATAGTAACCACTGTCTACTACTGTTGTATTATCGGTTGATGCCCCATTGCTCCAAAGTGTTGTATGAGGATCGATACAAGATACAGACAGACTCAGAGAAAAGGGTTTGTCGCAAACAATGGTATCGTTTCCAGCAAAGATTTTACTTGCCTTAGTTTTAGGGGTAACTAAAATTGTGTCCCTCGATATTCCGCAAGGAAATTTTATTTCTAACCAATAAACGCCAATTGAGTCTGTTAATATTGATTTTGTCGTTGCACCAGTTGACCACAAATATTCTAAGCCATTTGTATTTGGAGTTATTGTTAAATTGGTGTTTGAGCAAACAGCAGTATCTTTTCCTATTGAAAAAGTTTGTGCATTATTAATTATCCATATATCCCTGTAACTTGTATCAATAAGACAATTTTGTTGGTAATAAGCTGTAACCCTATACTTACCAGGGTTTGCATATGTATGCTTAAAATTTGTTCCAGTTCCTTTGGCAATATTATTTGCACCTGATGCAGGATCACCAAAATCCCATTCAATATATCCTAAATTATTGTATGGACTTAAACTGAAAAATGAGGATGATAAATAACAGGTATCTTTTATAATAATTTTATGACTTGAAATATGCGGATACGAATAATAAATATTGGGTAAACCATAAGCACTATTTCGCCCCTTTAGATTCAAACCATCTGAGGAAAAATTACAACCATTACCATAAACATTAGGTTTATTTATAACACCTAAATAGGGTTGGTTATTTTTTGCTAGGTATATTTTTTTATCAGGTCCTGCTTGCAATGCACCAATATCATAACCAGAGAATGTATATATTGTATTTTCACTGCCTTTTATGATTGTTGCATTATTTGAGGTGATGTCATACTGGTATAGCGCTGCTGGTCCACGAAATCCAGCAACATATAGGAGGGAGTCATTAGGTGAAAATTCAACCCCGTCTGGACTCGTCACATCCCATTTCAAAATATTGCTAACCATACCAGTTGTATTATCAAAATCCATCAATAATATTTTACTTTCTAAATAATGTGCACTCACTATTTTTTTGAAATTTCTTGAAACTTTCATGTAACCGAGCGTCTTATTCAAATCACCATCTATTACATATCCAGTGTTACTCCTTATAGGAACGGGATTCACACCAGTGGATGTAATTAAATAAGATAATATTGAGTCTGTATTGGCTTTGTAGGTTATTAACCAAATATCAGTTCCATTGCTATGCGGGATTGAAATAACTTTTTCGCATGCTGGTTGGGTTAAAAGAATATTTTTTTTACCAGAAATTATGTCACCCTTGCCACCATTTAAAGTCAAGTCTATAATATTGTATCGCAAACCATTATTACCTTTGTTTTCTATCATATCAATGGTGGCTAATACCATTTTATTTTTATCACATGGCATTGGAATAAAAACTGCAGATTGACAACTTGAAGCAGCCCCTAATAAATTACTCCCATTCGAAGTAATGGACATTGATTTGTCCCACAATGTTTTTCCATCAGTATAAAACATAAGATTGCCATTTGAGTCTGTAATAGTCGCACAACCATCAATGGAGGTCATATTGCCATTGGTAATAGCAACAGCAGTTCCAGAATTAAAATCTATCCCTGAATTATATCCAAAATACCAAACTTTACTTTGATTGTAAGCGAAAATGGGAAGAAGCAATAATATGATTAATGCATATTTATTCAAATACTAAAAAGTTTTGAGTGTTTTTATGATTTCTTCTGCAGCAGATTTTTCCTTTTTATAGATGTTTTGTCCACTATAATTACCAAGTTTAATTAATTCTCTTGAAAGATTAATAATTTCCTTGTAGTCGATAGCACAGTCTTTCGTATTTTCACTTTTAGCTCTTCCTTTTTGTCTATTGCCCATATTGACGACATGCTTATTAAAAGATGCAGCTTCAATTATTCCACTCGAAGAGTTTCCAATTAAAAGGCTCGCATGTTTCAAACAGGCAAAATAATTCCTTTTACCAAAATGTTCAATTACAGAAATACTTTGGTTGTCCGCGTGTTTATTTTTGAAATCAAGGATGGCTTTTCGAATAATATCAGCACCAGTATCGGCATTCGGCATATTGATAGCAAATGCATATTCTGGCATTAATTCAATGGCTTTTAAAACTTCAAGAATATAGGATTCATTTTTGTTCGACTCCACTGTTTCTGGATGAAAAACAACCATGATGAGTGGCTTAGAAAAATCAAGCTTAAACTTTTTGGAAAGGTCTTCTTTGCTTGGTAACTCTAGCTTTTCCAATCCATCCAAACTTAGAGCACCAACATTTATTACAGGAACAGTAGCCTCCACTAACTGATGCACACGGTCGCTATACATTTGGGTTGAGGTAAAGCAAATGGATGAAGCCAAGGTAATGCAGTGTCTGTAAATATTGTCAATAGCTCCTAGTGTGGTTTCACCAGCATGTAGATGTCCAAAATTAATATTATAAGGAATACCTGCTAATACCGCTGCTGCCATCTCAAAACGATCACCCAAGGCGAGTACTAAATCAAATTTATTATTGGCCCAAAATGTTGAAAATAATTGCGTGTATTCAGCATAATTATTGGCAATATCTTCCGCACGGTTATTCGTTATTTCTGCAAATAACTTGTAGTCTGCATTAAACCCTTCTGCAATTATTTCATCAACTGTATGGCCGTGCAATTTTGATAAATGGGTACCAAAAACAATTAATTTTAAATCGAAAGATGCTTCTTTTTTCAAAAGATTTAACAAGGGCAAATAAATCCCAAAGTCGGCTCTAGAGCTGGTTAATATGGCAATTGATTTACTCAAAATCCTCCCATTTTAATATTGCACCTTTTTCAATTGTATGCTTTACTTTTTTACCTAACAATGCCTTGTATTGCATTGGTGAAATACCAATGCCAGGCCTTAAAAAAGATAATTTATCTATTGTCAATAAATCCCCTTGATTAAGCGTTAGAGCCGCATGTATACTTTTGCGGGCCACTGCTTTATTGGGTAATTCACTTGCAGTAGGTGTTTTTTCGGCACTGCCTAACATTCTTTCTGTTAGTCGTATCGAACTTACCAATTGCTTTAATTCTGAAGGCTCGAGCGAGGCTAAATGATCGGGACCTGGTAAATTTTTATCGAGTGTAAAATGTTTTTCAATCACACAAGCACCTAATGCCACTGCTGCTAATGATGCTTCTAAACCCAAGGTATGGTCGCTATAACCCACTTTAACCCCACATGAAGTTTTGATGCTTAACATGGCATTCATATTCACATCTTCAGGTTGTGTTGGATATTGGGTATTGCAATGCAAAACAATGATTTCAGATTTGTTATAACTTGCATTTAAAAACACTTGAATAGCAGCTTCAATCTCTTTTAAATCGGCCATGCCTGTGGAAATAATCACGGGTAATTTTGTATTCGCAATGGTTTCTAAATAAGGCAGATTGGTAATTTCGCCTGAAGGCACCTTGAAAAAATCGATGCCCAATTGATTTAAAAAATGCACATAATCAACATCGAAAGCAGTACTTAAAAATTTAATGTGCTTCGATTCAGCATAGGTTTTCAATTCAAAATGACTGGCCTCAGAGAGTTCCAATTTTTTTAACATTTCGTACTGACTGTTCACCTCATTTTTGGTATTCGTTTTTTGATACTCTGCCAATGCCGCCTTCTCGCTCACTAAACTCTCCGCTTTGAAAGATTGAAATTTAACATAATCGGCACCTGCTGCAGCAGCCACATCAATCAATTGTTTGGCCATGCCTAAATCGCCATTGTGATTCACTCCGGCTTCGGCTATAATGATGGTATGCTTTAAGTTTTCGAACATGTTTTTATTTAAATTTTCTAGCAGGCTGACCGAAAAATGTACCTGCTTCTTTGATATCTTTTAATACCACACTCCCTGCACCAATAATTGAGTTGTCTGCTATTGTTACATTATTGCCAATCACAGAACCAGAACCAATGAAACAATTGTTACCAATATTACACTGACCATTTACGATAACACCAGTTGAGATATGAACATGGTCGCCAATGGTGGTTTCGTGTTCTAACAGCGCTTTGGAATTGATAATGCAATTTTTGCCAATGATGACTTCCGCATTGATAATGGCATGTTGCATGATAACTGTCCCTTCGCCAATGCTACTGCTTTTTGCCACCAATGCATTCGGTGAAATACCGGTGGTAAAAAGGCCATTCAAGCTTTTTATTTTATCGAATAATTTTATTCTAAGATTCGGTGCGCCAATATTGCCAACAGTAATTAAAAATTGGTAATGTTGGTTGACTAAATCCTGGAGTATAGAATCGTCACCTAAATAAGCAACACCTAGCACATTTTCTAACTTTTGAGCATCCACAACACCAATGAAATCAATGTTTTCATCAGATTGAATGGCCTCTATCACAGATTTGCAATGTCCACCACCACCTATTAGTACAACTTGTTTTTTACTCATAATACACTGCTTGGTATATTTACTAATCGGTTTTCCATTTCTAATGCATTGTCAATAGTGCCTTTGATGCAATGTTCATACATTGGCAATTTGGTCATTAGGGTCCAAGCTGGTCGGGTCATGACACCATTTTCATTACTATATTTTAAAAAAGCATCGCGTTCGTTTCTATCTTTCAAAAGCACACAATTCAACCAATAGTTGCTAGTGGTGCCTTCTAAATTTTTCACGAATTCAATATCGTTTTTTGCAAATTCGTTGTGATAAAAGTTAGCTGTTTCAGCCTTGTTTTTTAAGAAGCCATCTAACTGTTCAATCTGTGCGCAAAGTAAGGCCGCATTCAAATTAGGTAAACGGTAATTGTAACCCAATTCATCGTGAAAGAACTCATAGGCATGGGGCACTTTGGCGGTTGTGGTAATGTATTTTGCCTTTTTTGCAATGGCTTCATTATTCGTTATAATAGCGCCACCACCACCACAGGTAATGGTTTTATTGCCATTAAAACTCAAGGTTCCTAATTGTCCAATTAAGCCTGTATGGGTATTGCCAACATAACTGCCAATCGATTCGGCTGCATCTTCAACTAATACAATGTTGTAATCTTTACAAATTTTTGCAATCTCTTGTATCCTACATACCAAACCGAAAGAATGCATGGGTAAGCAAGCCCTAATTGTTCTACCTGTTGCAGTATGAATACAAATTCCTTGATCATTCACATGGGCTTCTTTTTCTAAAAACAACTTTAATTTTTCGGATGATAATCCTAAAGTGTCTTTGTCAATATCAACGAAAACGGGCTCAGCATGGCAGTAAGCAACTGCATTGGCAGTGGCCACAAATGTAAATGGCTGTGTGATTACTAAATCGTTGGCCTGAACACCTGCAACCACAAGGGCAGCATGCAAGGCAGAGGTGCCATTGCCAGTGGCAACTGCATATTTAGCACCCGTAAATTCGGCCAACATTTTTTCCGATTGGTTCACATATTCACCAACAGAACTAACAAAAGTGCTATCAATGGCTAAGTTGGTGTATTTTTTTTCATTGCCTCTAAACACAGGGGCATGCAAAGGAATTTGACCAGCTCCGTAGCGCTGACGGATAATCCCAATGATATTTTCGAAATGCGTGCTCACTAAATGTTGTATAAATGTGATTTGTATAAGGTCAAATTCGCAGGGTTCTTAAACCATTCAATGGTTGATTCAAGTCCTTTTTCAATCGTGTATTCAGGTAACCAAGTAGTGGCTTTTCTCAATTTTTCTGAATCGCCAAACAAACGGAAGACTTCAGATTTTTCGGGTCTTAAGCGCACTTCATCTTGTATTATTTCAGCTTTCTTGCCTGTTAATTTCATAATTAATTCAGCCAAATTTTGAATGGTAATTTCTGATTGGGTACTAATGTTCACATCTTCACCAATCAAAGCATCGGTTTTAGCAATTTCGGCAAATGCCCTAGCAGTGTCTTTGACAAATAGCAAATCTCTTGTTGGCGTTGTATCGCCTAATTTAAGACTGTTGGCATTGTTCAATAATTGGGTGATAATGGTTGGTATAACAGCACGTGCACTTTGTCGTGGACCATACGTATTAAAAGGTCTTACGATGGTTACTGGTAAATTAAAACTTCTGTAAAAAGATTCAGCAATACAGTCGGCACCAATCTTACTAGCAGAGTAGGGCGATTGCGGCTGACGTGGGTGAAGTTCTGTAATGGGCACAAACTGCGCAGTTCCATACACTTCGCTAGTACTGGTAACCAAAGTTTTTTCAGTGCCTAAATCGCGGGCCGCTTGCAATACATTTAAAGTGCCTTTGATATTGGTATCGATATAAGCATCGGGCGAGTGGTAACTGAACGGAATGGCGATTAATGCGGCCAAATGAAAGACCACATCAATGTCTTTCATAGCGGTTCTTACACCATTTGGGTCGCGGATATCGCCCGAGAAAATTTCTATTTGCTTGAGTTTTTCAGCAGGCAAAGTATCTAGCCAACCCCATTGGTTAAACGAATTGTAATAAACGAAGGCCCTCACCTGACAACCCTCATCCAGCAAGGTTTCAACCAAATGGCTTCCTATGAATCCATCAGCGCCTGTAACTAAAACTTTTTTGTTCGATAAATTCATATCTCTGCAAATGTACATTTTTTTTAAAAACGTTAGAAGGACTTAAGCCACAGATTCACAGATTAAGAATAAATGCAATTGAAATCACAGATAAAATACCGGAAATGTCATAAATTATAAGATGTAAGCATAGATAAAGAATAGGTTACTTGCGGTCCTTTCAACTCATACTATTTTAATTGAAGAATTGGTATTACTTTCGCACCAAAAATAATTGATCATGAAATTTGATGTTATAGTAATAGGTAGCGGCCCAGGCGGTTATGTAGCTGCCATCCGCGCTTCTCAATTAGGCAAAAATGTTGCCATCGTAGAAAAAGCTGAATTAGGTGGTATTTGTTTAAACTGGGGTTGTATTCCAACCAAAGCCTTGTTAAAATCAGCTCAAGTATTCGAATACTTAAAGCACAGCAGCGATTATGGTATTACCAGTAGCGATGCAAAAGTAGATTTCGATGCGGTGATTAAACGCAGCAGAGGTGTTGCCAATGGCATGAGCAAAGGCATTGAGTTTTTGATGAAGAAGAATAAAATTACGGTTATCAAAGGCACTGCTAAATTGGCGGGCAATAAAAAAGTTGAAGTTGAAGCCGAAGGAAAAAAAGACATTCACGAAGCTGACCATATCATTTTAGCAACTGGTGCACGCAGCAGAGAATTACCAGGTATTAAACTTGATGGGAAA
>CANFUB010000094.1 GCA_947450015.1 Bacteroidota bacterium
TACTTTTCACTAAAAGGTTTTAACAAGCCCTTTTTAAAACCTAAAGCAAAAAGCCCATTGAAAAAATTAAGATTAAAGGATATCATTATCTACGAAGACGAGTCGGTGTTGGCCATCAATAAGCCTGCCCATATTTCATCGCTCCACGAGCGCTTCGACTCCGAGCAAGATTCCATTATCCAATTGGTGAAAGCCGAGAACGAAAACTATAGCCTTTGCCATCGCATCGATAGAGAAACATCGGGCGTACTTTTAATTTCAAAAAATGCCGAATCGTATCGACATATTGCCATGCAATTTGAAAAACGCACGGTTCAAAAAGAATACCACGCCATTGTATCTGCGTCTGTTAGTTTGGATCATTTAAACATCGATTTGCCTTTGTATACCGATAGCAAAAGACGCACACAAGTATCGAAAGCAAAAGGCAAAGAATCGTTGACCACCATTACTACTTTTAAACAGTATAAACATTTTACCATCCTCAGTTGCAAACCGCATACAGGGCGCTTACACCAGATAAGGGTGCATGCGGCTTCGCAAAATTTACCTTTGGTATGCGATGAATTGTATGGCGGTAAAATTCCATACTTGAATGAAGTAAAAAAGAAAGTGCATTTGGGCAAAGATGAAGAGAAAAAAGCCATGATGAAGCGTGTTGCGTTGCATGCTTATAGTATACAATTTAACAGTATGGCGAAGGGTGATATCAGTATTACTGCGCCCTATCCAGATGATTTTGCTGTAATGGTGAAACTGTTGGAGAAATACGACCAACTAGAAGGCTAACTATTGTGAGTTAATCCACAAGGCCAGCATGGCGATGACAGAGCCCCCAAGTAAAAACCATTTTAAACTTTTGTGTTTATTGCTGTACTCCATTTGTAAATTATTTTTGGTCACCAATACATTGGGAATATCTTCTACCAATTGGATATTGATATCATAGATCATGAGGGTGCGTTTCTTTTTCCCTTGTTGTTTACCAGGGGTCCACTCAGGCATGCGGCTTACAATGTCTACCACCGCGCCAGCCAATTGTTGGTTCGAGGCACTCAGTATTTCAAAATCGCTCAAATTACCATTGCGTTCAACATAAAAAGAGAAGCGCACATTATCGGTGTAGTTACTTAAAAAAGGACCAACTATCCGCATGTTAAAATTGTTCTCAATATAACGGTAAAAATCATCGGGATGCTTGCCAAAAGAAGGGGCGCGTGTAATGGTATCTTCGGGCGCAATATAGGTAGCGGTATCGCTGCTTGCACCTCTAAAAACTTCTACTTGTGCAAATGCTGGACTTGCTACGGAAAGAAAAAAAATCAAGAACCCCAGATGGTAACGCATGTTCTATTGCTTCGTAAATAGGATGGTTCTATAACCTTCAACTCTTAAAATATAAATACCCGCAGGCAATTGAGACACCTCTAACTGTGCGTTTTGATTTTGCACCATAAGGTTTTGAGAAGCTACCAATACACCACTTACACTGTATACATTGGCGAATATAGAACCATTGCTATTTGGCAACGCCATGTTCAAGTATTGTTGTGTAGGATTTGGAAACACATTCAACACAGGCAAGGTTTGCAAAACTTTTAAACCACTGGCTGCTACCACCACTGTGTATTCTGTAGAATCTTTACAACCGTTTAACAAACTGGTTAAGATTAATTTCAACTGATAAGTGCCCGCGTTGATGTATTTGTGCGTAACGGCAGAATTAGTACTTTTAATGCCATCACCGAAATTCCATAACACCGAACAACCACCTGCATTAATTGGCGAAACTTTTACACTTTGGTTGGCAAGGATATCATAATTAAAACCACTAAATGGCGAAGGTTTTACCAATGGCACCACCAATTGTTTAGGACCATAACAACCTGCATATTCTGGCTGTCCATAAAAAGATTTACCACCATTCAAAACAGCTGTTTGATAAGTAAGGCCTTTGCCCAATTCAACTGAAGAGGTATCATATTCGAACCAATGGATGGTACCAGGACCTACCAATTTACTTTTTAAGGTCGCTTTGTTTTTTGCACAAATGCTATCGCCCCATAATTTTACAACTGTTGGGTAGGTATTCACAATGCCTTTAACAGTGGTGCGACTGGTGCTCTTGCAAATACTGCTTTTGGTTTCAACATAGTAGTTATTTGTTACAGCGGCTTTCACTGTATAGTTTAAACCATCTGCTAATAAATTACCTGCACTCGCTGCATCGTACCAATGGGCTTCACCAAATGGAACAATAACACTTAAGCGCAATGAATCGCCTTTGCAAATCGTATCTGTTATAATTTTAGAAATGCGCGGATAGTCTTCAACCGTTACTTCAACAGGCTCGCGGGTACTACCACATACGCCATTGTAGGCATCGGCATAAAAGGTTTTAACCTCTCTTTTGGTAGGCGAAAAATAAAACACCGGGCCTGTGGTAATACTGCTTCCACCCGATGCCGCATTGAACCAGCGAATAGTTAAACCAGAACCTGCACTGGCATTCAATTGCAGAACCGAAGTGCTGGCCAAACAAATGGTAGTATCTTTTGTAATGCTTGGTGAACTTGGCGCAAAATTAGCACCAACTAAAGCACTTACTTTAATACGAGGGCCTAATACACAACCCAAATTATTGGCTTGTATAAAGAAAAAAGTATCGCGTGTTAAAACAGGGGTTTGATAAACGGGCCCACTAAATAAAAGGGTAGATGAACCGGCGGTTTCAAACCACTCAATAGCACCAACATTGGTGAACCCTTTGAGGTTGGCTTTGGAACCAGAACAGATGGAATCATTCAAGCCACTCAAGGTTGTTGGATAAGCATTGACATTTAAAATAACTTCTCTAAGGCCTGTCACACAATTGTGATTATTACCTCTTACATAAACGGTATCGGTGGCCGTAATATTATTTCTTACCAAGGTGGTACCTCTAAAAAATGGGGTTGGATCTGTTACTTTCTTAAACCATTCATAAACTGCACCTGTATCGGCATTCGAAACTTTATGCGTTACACTATTGCCAACGCAAGCTTTCACAGGTCCGCTTACCGAAGGAAAATCCGGCTTGTAATACAACCATTTTTCGGTGGTATCCGAACAGCCATATTGCGCACCACGGTAGCCATATACTGTGGAAATTAATTGCACTTTGTAATTTTGTTTTACACTGTATTTTACTTGGTGATCGACAGAATAGGTATAGCCAAAACTATTGCCAGCATTCCACCAATTACAATAATAGCCGAGGTTATAAAGCAGATAACGGTTATACATTTTACTACCAACCATACTGCTGTTTGCGGCATTGATGAATTTTACAGTATCAATTAAATTATAGCACTGCGACTTAATCGCATAATCGGTTGAAAATTTATAGCTCACATGTGGATGCAATAAGATATCGGCATTGAAGGAAACACCTGCAATGTTCAAATTTTTTCCGTTGTACCATTGGCCACTAATAGAACCACAATTCAAATTTTCTTTTTTACCATCACCAGCTGAATAACTATTGGTAACAATTCCTGCATTCAAACTTGCACTGTCTGTTTCAACTGTTAAAATATAAGCACTGTCTAACAAGATGGGTTTAAACGTAGCATGCTTTTCTATTTTGGTAAGCACCCCACCACCAAATACTGAGTCGATGGTAATTGTATCACTTCTCAAAGGTGAACCCTTTGGCAAACTATCTTTACCTGCTTTGTAAACATTACAAATCAAGTTCATTTTTTTCTTAGTAGGTGGACTAGATACAAAGGCATAAAAAGAAAATCCACTGAGGGTAAGTGGCTTTGGTGTTGAATACAACTGACCTAAACTTCGTCCTTTTGACACAGTGATGACAAAGTAGGCAGAGCCTTTGTAACGCGGATATTCAACGGTATCGACATCGCATTGTTGCGGATTTTGAGCACTGCGTTTTACACCACCTGTATTCAGGTTATAACTTGCTTTACTTTTGTTGTCAATAATTTTGTGGCTAGTGCCTACAAGCTGACTGAAGACTGCATTTGAACACAAAAGAAAGAGAATAAAAAAGAGTACATTTTTAAGCATATCAAAATATTTTCTAACGAATGTAGAATAATATTGTGAAATTACAAATTAATTCTTTCCATCAATTCGGCAATTGCAAGCTCGGCATCAAGCACTTGAATTCTTGTAATACAAGGACTTTCAGGCTCAACACAATCCAACTGATTGCATGGATTACAAGTCAATACATGGTGTAAAACCTTGCTGTTTTTACCCATCGGATAGAACACATTGGGCACACCCGGGCCGTATAAACCTAACAAGGGCACATCGAATGCAGAGGCAATGTGCAAGGGTCCGCTCTCGTTGCCAACATAAAAATTTGCTTTGCTACACAAGCAAGAAAATTCAGAAAGTGAGAAACCATTGGTAAACGAAAAACTTTTAAAATTTAACAATTCTTTGACAATTCCAATCTGGGGCTCATCCTCGCTAGTGCCAGCAAAAATTATTTCGAGTTGATATTGCGTGTGTAAAAAATTGGCAATTTGGGCAAAGCGTTCCAAGGGCCATTGTCTTAAAATCCGTCTTGCACCAACATGTAAGATTGCAAACTTTTTTATTTGATTTTCAGCAATGAAAGCATGCACATTTTTTGCTTCCTCGGCATTAAAATACAAACGCGGTTTTAATGTTGTATTCAAAGATAAAACCATAGGCGCCACAACTGCTGCGTTGGTCGCTATTTCGTGCAACTGCTTGCCCCGATTGGCCACCCTTACCTCGGCCCTTCCCACACGGTATTTTGCCTTGTTAAAAAACGATTTCAACAAGGTAGACCAAGTACCACGCAGTTCTACCACCAAATGATACGATTTATTATAGGCCGCTATATCTGTTATAATTTCATCGATGTTTGCATCATGTTCAATTAAACTTTTTACAAAAGGCTTGCACAACACTGTAATTTTAGCTTGCGGATAACTGGTTTTTAAAAGCTCGAATACATGGGTCGCTGTGGCCATATCGCCTATCTCGTCCCACTTTACTACAAGTATGGTTTGTATGCCAGCATTGAACCCTTGTTTAAAAAACAGACGGTTCGCCAGCACATTGGCTGCAAATAAAAACTGCTCCGAGCTTGGTAATTTTATTGGCATGGATAGATTAATACAGAAGAAGGCACTGCATCCGTTTCGATTTTAGGCAAACGAATGGCCAAACAAAACATACCATCTGGTATGTTTTTTTCTACATAAATAAATTCAGTAATGGTGCGTTCAATATCAGCATTGCCATTGGTTAAAAACCATTGCTTATGAGCCGCTAACAAACCCTCATCTTGTTCCTTATCGATGCTTGGCAAATCGGTTAATAGATGTTTAAACCCTAAGTTTTTAATTTTACGAATACCATCTACCGTAAAGAATGGTGGATTGGTGCCAGCATATTTAAAAGATAATTTATCCTCCTGATTGGGTAATGTTCTTACCACCAAAGCAGTGGCCTGTTCCTCGTTTGTAATCTCGGATAAAACAGCTTCATCAATTAAGAAATCATCGCCTACTTTTTTAGGTTGAATCGTAATTATTCTCGCCAATTGCAAAACAGGCACTTGTACATCTAGCATGGTAAAATCTGCTGGCAATACATGCAAAGCACACTCGGTATGGGTACCGCTGGCATGGGCATAAAAACTAATTTTCTCGCAATTCACACTGCCGCCTTTTTTAAGTGAACCTACAAAATATTCGTTTTCAAAATAAGCGAAAGTAGGATCTTCTAAATGGTAACAATTGACATTGTTTTGTTTTTTAATTCCCAATGAGATATCAAAAAACTGATTGGTTTGAAAGGCGTAATTAACACCATTAACTTCGAAAGAAATTTTCATTGCGAAGCGAAAATACTAAAATTAATGATTATTGCGTTATTTTTGAATGTTTATCAAATGTTCATGTCGCTATTTAACAACTATAGTTTAAAGCAATACCTTAAATTTTGTCTGCTCTTAATGGCATTGGCCATCGGGCTATTCTCTTTGTATTACACCAATACCATGGTGAAGAAACTGTCGCAAGAGGAACGCAAAAAAATCAGTCAATGGGCCGAGGCTTATGAGATGATTAACAAAGCCGATTCTATAGACGAGTTGAACATTTATCTCAAAATCATTGAGTCGAATACCACCATTCCGGTAATTTTAACCGATGCCACTGGCATATTAAACCATCGCAATTTAGATAGTAGTGCAAGTAAAAACGAAAAGGCACTGAACGCTTATTATGAGTCTATCAAAACAAAAAACGAACCGATTAAAATAAAAATTGCTGACAACGATTACCAATATGTCTACTATGATGACTCTACCACCCTCAAACAATTGAAGCGTTATCCCTTTTATCAATTGGGCATAGTGGGTTTATTTATCGTGGTGAGTTATTTTGCTTTTAGCTACAGTAGAAAATCGGAACAAAACCAAGTATGGGTAGGTTTGGCCCGCGAAACTGCGCACCAATTGGGCACGCCCATGAGTTCGTTAATGGCTTGGGTCGACTTAATGGAACTAGACCCTTCGCATGCCAATCCAGAAACGTATACTGAAATGCGAAAAGACTTGGACCGCTTGAAAGTGATTACAGATCGTTTCTCTAAAATTGGTTCTCGACCAATATTAAAAGTACACGATGTTGCCCAAGTTTTAGAAAATGCGATTCACTACATGCAAATAAGAAGTGCCGATACAGTCATATACGATTTCAAAGAACCGAATGAAACGTGCACTGCTATTTTAAATGTTCCATTGTTCGAATGGGTGATTGAAAATTTGTGTAAGAACGCCATCGATGCCATGGATGGCAAAGGCACCATTAGTTTTCACATTCGCCAGCGCAACAAGGTGGTGGTAATCGATATTTCAGATACAGGCAAAGGCATGCCTAAATCATTGTTTAAGCGCGTATTCAAACCTGGGTTCACTACCAAACAAAGGGGTTGGGGACTTGGCCTCTCTCTGGTTAAACGCATTATCGAGAACTACCACAAAGGCCATATTTATGTAAAAGAAAGCATTCCGAACAAGCGCACAACTTTCAGAATTGTATTGAAGCATATTGAAGATTAATATGACTAAGTTGTGACCAACTTCGTGAATGGCTAAAATAATTTCTTGTTAATTGGTCGTACTTTCGTGTCGTGAAAATCGACTTTAAAACCCTCCTGATTATTTTATTTCTTGGTTTTGTTTGGGGGAGTGCCTTCATCCTTATGAAAATTGGCATTGGCGCATTCACACCGGTTCAAATGGCTTCGTTGCGACTCGTATTTGCAGGTAGTGTGGCGGTTTTTTTCTTTGTGGGTATTTACAAAAAACTTAAAACATCCGATTGGTTATTATTGGCCTTATCGGGTACCATTGGCAATTTAATACCCGCCTATTTATTTGCGCAAGCAGCCAAAGAAATACCGAGTTCCTTATCGGGTGCTTTGAATGCTTTAACCCCTATGTCGACTTTGATTTTTGGTGTCATCATTTTTAAAGTAGACATCAAAATAAAACACATTATTGGCATTGCAATTGGTCTTTGTGGCGCCTTAATTTTAATATTCACCAATCCCAAAGCAGCTGGCTTTTCGTTTCACATGGATTATGTTAAACCTTGTTTAAAAGTAATATTGGCCGCTTTGCTTTATGGCATCAATGTGAATGTCATTAAATCGAAATTAAGTCACTTAACAGCTTATGCCAATAGCATGGTGCCCTTAACTTTGGTAGCCATTCCTGCTTTGTTTATTGGCTTGAGTCAGCATACCTATACAGCAGCCATTGCACCAGAAGCCATCAAACCTTTAATGGCCGTATTTGTGTTAGGCGTTTTTGGTTCGGCCATTTCGCTCATAGTATTCAATCGCTTGGTAAAAAAATCTTCTGCCTTGTTTGCTTCATCGGTTACCTATTTAATTCCAGTGGTGGCTTATGGTTGGGGCATTTATTTTGGCGAAAGCATTGGCTTGGTGCAGGTGCTAGGCATGGTGATGATTATGGCAGGCATTACATTATCCCGTTAATAAAAAATGATTCAACTTCCACCCGACTTTAAACAGCGCATGCAAGCTCAACTTGGGGCCGTAAATTTCGCCTTGTTTGAAGATAGTTTAAATGCGCCAACACCCGTTTCAATTCGGCTGAATCCAACAAAATTAAAAAAAGACTTACCGCTCGAAAAAGTAGCATGGGCCGAGCAAGGGTATTATCTAAAAGAACGGCCCTTGTTTGTAGCAGACCCTTTGTGGCATGCTGGTGCTTACTATGTACAAGAAGCCAGCAGTATGGTATTAGAGCAGGCTGTTAAGAAAATACGCGAATTAAATAATAGTCAACTTAGTTTACTAGATTTATGTGCAGCCCCCGGTGGGAAAAGCACACACATTGCATCGCTCTTGAACGAAAACGATGTATTGGTGAGCAACGAAGTGATAAGAACAAGAGTGCCTGTATTGAATGAAAACTTAACGAAATGGGGCTTCCCAAACATCATCATCACCAATTCCGACAGCAAAGACTTTGAAAACTGTGGTGAAGTTTTTGATGTTATAGTGGTGGATGCACCTTGCAGTGGTGAAGGCTTATTTCGCAAAGACGAGAATGCGGTGAACGAATGGAGCACTGCCAATGCTGAGATGTGTTCGCTTAGACAAAAGCGTATAGTCGATCAAATTATTAATTGTTTAAAGCCCGGTGGCTTTATCATCTATAGCACCTGCACCTACAATCCAGATGAAAACCAACTACAAGTAAAAAACCTGTGTGAGCAAGGCTTTGAGCCGATTGCATTTACTTTCAATGGACAAACAGCAGCGCAGCACCAATGTTATCCGCACCAAATAAAA